>CAYVKQ010000134.1:0-7858 GCA_964451945.1 uncultured Lentisphaerales bacterium | reverse complement strand
CGCAGTTTCGTTTTGAGAATCTCCCACACGTCGGGGGACTCGCTGCACAGTGAAACCGGAGTCTGGGGGCTGACGCGCGCGATTTCGTCGATGTAGTGCGTGTAGACTTCCGCACGCGCCTCCGAGGGGAACGGCGCATTCCACCCGCCGATGTTCGCACGGATCGACATTTCCGCCAGGCGCGGATCCATGCGCGCGAAGCCCAGCGCGCCGTCGAATTGCGGCATGGAGGTCAGCGTCAGCCATCACCCAACGAGACCGTCTAGCGACATGGCGTAGACGTGGCGGCTCCCCTCGTGCACCGAGTCGAACGAGATCGCCGTACCGTCGCGGTTCCAGCGCGGGTGGAGGTCGCAGCGGATATCCTCTTCGGGCTGGAAGGCCCGCTTCACGCTGAGCAGGTCGGCGAGCAGCGTGCCGGTGTTCGCTCGGGTGTCGTAGAGGAGCAGCCTGCGGTAGCCGTCGGCGTCGGGATAGCTGTCGTAGAGGATGTGGCGCTTGTCGGGCGAGTAGCTGCAGTGGCCGTCGAAGGCGAAGAACGCCGGATCGAGCACCTCGAACGTCTGCGTCCGGTCGCGGGCCAGGCACAGCGCCATCTTGCCCGGCCCGGGAAGGTCGGCGTAGATCAGCAGGTGCTCGTCGTCGCGCCAGATGTAGTGCGACGCGCCGCCGAAGTTGTCAAACACATGCACATCCGACCCCGACAGATCGGCCGTGGCGAAGAGCGTCGCCCACCCCGCGCTCTTCTCTCCCGGCAGCGGCATGTTGCGCACGAGAAAGACGAAATGGTCGCCCGCGGGGTTGAACGTGATGTGGTTGACCAGCAGCTTGGTCCGCGCCGGATCGCAGCGGAACTTGCGGGCGAACAGCCCGGCGATCGCCGCGAGCGGCAGGATCAGCTTCTCCGCGCCGGTGGCCAGGTCGATCAGGAAGATGCCGTCCTCGGCGGGCGCCGGAACGGCGGCGAACGGATCGGGCACCCCGTCATAGCCGTATCCGGGACGGAACGCCAGCAGCCGGCTGAAGTTGATGCTCAAGGCGTGGGTTCCGTCTTGCGAGACGTTGGCCAGCGGACGCGGCAACAGGCGCCGTTCGCCGGTGACGACGTGGTGCGCAACCGCGCGGAACGCCCCGGAGAAATAGGCGTTGTAGAACACCTCTTCGCTGGGTCGCTGCGGATTCCACTGCAGCATCGCCCCTTGCTGGAAATTCCAGGCGTGGGTCGACGCGAACGGAATGAAGCGATAGTCGCTCGCGCGGATCACGCCGAGCTCGGCGCCGTCGGCCGCCGCCTGCATGCGGTCCATGAAGCCGACCCGGTGACAAAGATGGCAGCGGCCATCACCGCTCCATGGCTGCAGGTCGTAATACCCGAAAAAGTTGTGCCCCGGCTCGCTGGTCATCCGTTCGAACGGCAACCGCTGGGATTTGATCTGACGCATGTTCCACTCCTATGCTTGAAGCTCGTACAACCTTCGTCCCACGGGCAGGATGCCCGTGCCACACCCGCGCCGATGGGGCTTGTCTAGGGCGACGGCGCCACCTCCAGCCGCAGCGGCGGCAGGTCGTCGATGACACGCGCCTCGACCGACATCGCCTGCGGCCGCCCGCCGAGCGTGACCGCAACCTGCTTCCGCCCGGCGTCGGGCGCGACCGTCACCTTCTCCCAGCCGCGCGCCGGCGTCGTCAGGCGGACCACCAGCCCGTCGCCACGGTCAAAAGCGAACGAGAGTTCGCCCGCGCCGTCGCCCATTTCCATCTCGAACGGCTTGTCCGTAAACGCTATCGCATGGGTGTTCGTTCCAGCGGCGATGCGCACGCCGGCTTTCGCGGCGTCGGCGACGGCGAAGCGCCAGCGAACGCCGAAACGCGTCGGATCGGGCATGGCGCAGACGGCGAGGTGCCTGGCCAACGCCGCGCCGACAAAGGCGCGCTCGATGGTCAGCGCAGCCGCCGTATCGTCGAGCCGCATCGTGCGCCGCAGGTGCTGGCTGCCCTTGTGGCGCGGCGCATCCCACCATCCCTGACGGTGAAAATCGCCGATCATCGTCAGCGCGCGCGCCGCCGAGGCGTCCTCGTCCACGCGCCACTCCTGCATCGCCGCCGGCGCCTGGTCGCCATAGCCGAACGCATAGCCCGATCTGCGGTAGGCGAGCAGCACGCGCGGATCGGCGTCCCACGCCAGCAGGTCGGCGCCGGTCGGCTTGTAGACCAGCCGCGTGATCTCCCCGTCGAGATGCGGCACCGTCTCCAGCAGCAGGGTGTCGCTCTCGATGCGGCGGACCGGACCGCCCACATACCCCAGAAAACGGAGGCGGCTGAACCAGCCGTCGGCCCACTCGCGGATGTTCTGGGAGCGGTAGGCGGCGCCGATCCGGTCGATGCGCGCCGGCGCGTCCGGCGCCCCGCCGGGGACCAGCCAAAGCGAACCGTCACGCGCGTCCGTCGTCGGCCGCAGCGGCAGGAGGCGGCCCTCCGCGTCCATCAGGTGCAGCACGTCGACCGACGTCGCGATCACCTCTTCGACGCGAGCGGCGAAGAGCGGTTCGGGATTGGCACGGACGGCGTCGCGCGCCCGCTCCAGCAGGCGGGTCATGCGGGCCAGGTTCTCGTCGTTGAAGAGACGCTGGCGCAGCACGTTGGCGTCGGTGAGCCCGCTGGCCGTCAGCCCCGACGCGGCGGCGATGCGGTCGGTCGCGCGCAGGTAGTCATGCAGCAGGGGGGACGCCTCGGGGCCGTAGTAGGCGCGCAGGAAGGCGCCGATCAGCGCATCGGCATCGGCGTCTGGATTCCACATCAGCTTGACGTAGAGCCAGCGACGCAGGGCCATCCAGTTGCCGGCGGAACCGGAGTGCTCCCCCACCCCCTCGGGATGGGCGGCGGCGAGCCCCGCGTCGCGCCAGAAGCGGAAGTTGTCGGCCATGGCGTAGAGGTTCGGCCACTCGGTGGTGAGGGCGCGGAAGTTGACCGACCAGTGCCAGGCGCCCACCCGCCCCGGGGCGAGCCTGGACCAGGTCTCGTACGCCTCCCTGCAGGCGGCGTTGGCGGGGTTGCCGCGGATGCGGCCGAGCTGGTCGGAATTTCCCTTGATCCCGGTGGTGACCACGTTGACCGCGAGATTCGGATGCGGCCGCAGGGTCTTCGGCGCCGGCAGCGTGCCGTAGTAGGCGAAGGTCGCGAGCCGGTGTTGGGGATAGGTTTTGGCGGTGATCTCCAGCGCCCGGTTGAGCATCAGCAGATAGGGGGCGGCCTCGCTCCCCTCCCGCTCGACCAGGGCGCGGCAGTCGTCGCAGCCGCAGGCCGCGAAGCCGTCGCCCTGTCCCACGCGCAGCGGTTCGCGCGGATCGCTCTTCTCCATCCGCGCCATCAGCCGCCGGGCCAGTTCCGCCGCCAGCCCGGGGTTGGTCCCGCACAGGCTCATCGCGTCATGGGGCTTCCGTTCGCCATCGATGAGCGCGAACCACTCGGGATGATTCCTGAAGGTTTCGGCCGGCGGGATCCACGTGTAGAAACTGTGATTGGACCAGAGGCCGGGCGCGCCGCCGCCGCGGTTTTTCAGCAGCCAGGGGGTGTCTCGCTGGTCGATCGCGCGGCGTGAAACGAACGCCGGCTCGGCGGTTTCGTCCAGCGGCCCCACGCGCAGCGACGGCCGTTTCGGGACATGCTCCCAGGCGGGATCGGCGAACAGCACGCCGCAATGGTCCTCCAGCAGCCCCCAGACGGCGGCCGCGAGCCCTTCCTCGGTGACAGCCTCGATCCGCAGCGCGCCCGCGGCGGTGCGCAGGCGGTACGCCTGGCGGGCGGTGGCGCGGTCGCTGGTCCCGGGGATCCGTTCCACAAGGTCCAGCGTCACCAGGCTTGCTTCCGCGGGCGCCTCCGCCGCGTTGGTCACCACGGGGAGGCTCGCGCCGGTGATCTTTTCCACGTACGCCCGCAGCGCCTCGGCGGGCGCCGCGTGGCCGTGCGCGACGATCACCGCCGCCGGTCGCCCCTCCTCCGCGAGCGTCAGCGGCGCTGCGCCGCGCCGGGCAAGCGTGTGACAGCCGCCGACCGTCGCTCCTCCCGCCAGGAGGGCCATCACCAGTACTGTTTTCGCGCCCTTCGCTGCGTGCCGTTTCATGCGAGCCCCTATTTCCGTTCGACGATCCGCACGCCGTTCCACAGGCCGCCCGCGAGGCCGCCGTTGAAGACGCGGATGACCACCGTGTTGCCGCCGGGCTTGAGCCCGGTCAGCGGCGCCAGCGCCGGCACCTGCCAGCGGTGAATGGCCGGGCCCTCGTTGCGGACGCGCGTCTCGGCGCCGTTGACCCAGACGACCGCCTCCTCGTCGCAGACAAACCACAGGTAGAGGCGTTTGCCGGCCCACGCCGCCGGAACGTCGAACGCCAGGGCGTACCAGCCGATCCCCTCCATGCCCACGCGGCTCCCCTCCAGGTCCTGCCACTCGGTCCGCCCCTGTCGCTGCCAGAATTTCGTCACGTCGATCGGCGCCCAGCCGCCGCGCGCAAACGCCGGCTCGAACCAGCGCTCGCGGACGCCATCGTTGCCGCGATCGGGCTGGAAGCGCCAGCCGTCGTTGGCCACCCGCACAATGGTGAAATGGGTCTCCAGCGGCGAGGCGCCCCCCGCCTTCGGCGCTGCCGCCGCCAGCGACGCCTCCTCGGCCTCCATGATGAGGTTGCCGAAGCGGTTCATCGCGATCACGGACTCCACCGCGTTCAGCTGTCCCGCCGCGCGCGCCGCGTGCACCAGCGCCTTCGCCTCCAGTCCCGCGAAGAGGGCGTCGATCGGACGTTCGGCGGCCAGGGTTTCGAGCGCCGCGACTTTCTCCGCCAGCGCGGCGATCCCCATCGGGAAGGGGCGGAAGGAGAGATCGGGGAGAATCCAGGCGTTCACCCGCTTGACCAGCGCCTTGACGTCGCCGCGGGCAAGGGCGGCCACGCGCAGATCGGGATGGGCCTGCTCGAGGCCGAGGATCGCCTCGACCACCCGCGCGCGCGCGGTCTCGACGCTGCGCCAGTCGTCGGCGCGCACGCCGGTGTCGCGCAACAGTTTCTCGGCGGCGTCGGCGCGTTCCGCCGCCACCCCTTTTTCACGCGCGGCCAGCACCTGGGCCGCCAGCGTGGTGGCGTAGCGGACGTCGTCCACCCCCTGGCGCACCGCCGGCCACTCGACCTGCGGAATGAGGCGGTCCTTCCCCACCAGCACCACGCCGTGCGTCTTGAACGGCGCGCCGCCACCCTTGGAGATGGCGCGCAAGCTGCGGTGTTCCTCGTCGAGCCCCCAGGCGTAGGTGAAGGGATACCAGCCGTCGTAGACATTGCGCCAGAGGTCGAAACCGGCGCGGACGCGGTAGAGCAGCGGATCGTGGTAGATGAGCTGCGGCTGACCGTAATTGAGAACTGTCGCGCCGGCGGCGCGGGCGGCGGCGACGTCGGCCACGGTCGGGTCGTCGGGGTTCATGCCGCTCTCGATGATCGGATAGTGGATCGAATCGCCCGCGTTGGCGAAATAGCCGCCGGCGCAAGCGGCAGCGACCTTTACCCCCTCGGCGGCGACCGCCCGGTAGAGCGCGGCGTGCCCGCGCAGGGCGTCGCCGCTCGCCTCGTCCACCCCGTAGACGGCGAGATCGGCGGTGAAGCCGCGGAGGTCCCACCAGGCGCGCAACCGCTTGGCGGCCGCCGCATACGGGGCGGGGTCGCCCCCGGCGTAGAAATTGAACCCCGTCCCGCCCCAGACGAGAATGGCGACCTCGGTCTCCATCCCAACCTCCCCGCGCAGGGCCATGACCCGCTCGATGTCCTCGAATGAGACGTGCTTCCGGCCGTCGGGCGTGCGGTAGGTTTTGGCGTCGGCGGTCAGCCAGAGGTTGTGGATGCCCGCCTCGACGAGGTCCTCCAGCATCAGGCGGTAGCGCGGATCGGTGCTGGCGAGCCCGCTCAAGCTGAGGTTCTCGTACATGCCGTAGAGTTTCGCCGGCGGCAGCGGCGCGAACGGCAGGACGGCCAGTTCCAGCGCCAGGGTGGCGAGGACCCGTCCGCCCGACACGAACCGCGCCTCGCCCCGGTAGTTTCCGGGAGGCGTCCCCCGCGCGGGAACGGGGATCATCACCAGCCACTGGCGCATCTGCCCCGCCGCGATGGCGCAGGGCTTCAGCGGCGGACGGTCGTCGAGAAAATCGGGACGGGCGCCGGCCGCGGGGACGCTTGAACGGCGCCGGGCGTGGTCGGAACGGATCAGGCCGGCGTCGTACAGCAGCAGGTAGGGGATGTAGTCATAGCTGCCGGGGGCGTCCCAGTCGGCCGGACCGCCGAGGCCGCCCTTGGGACGGTAGGCGCAGACCACCGCACGCACCCGCTCGGCGGGCACGGCGAGGCGGTGGCTCTCGGCGCCGACGGCGGCAACCAGGGGCGAAACCTCGACACGGACGTCGGCCAGCGGCCGGTCGCCGCCGCTCAGGGCGAACGCCACGTCGGCGATCCGCCCCGGCGCCGCCGCTACGCGGACCGCGCCCGTCGCCGCCCGCCACTCCGCGGGAAGCGCGTTGTCGGGACGCAGATCGAGGGTCGAGGGTGCATAGACCGTCACGGCCCGCGCACCCGCCGCCGCCAACAGGCCGCACGCCGCGGCCGCAAGACAACTCCGATGCCTCATCACATGTGCCCCTTTCTTTCGCCGATGACCGGTGCCTCGCCGGCCGCATCGCGCAACAGCCGCTTCTCGCCGTCCTCGCCGACGCGGACAAAGGTCGTCGCGGTGCGGAAAATCTCCTCCTCGTCCGACTCGTGCAGGTTGCGGCGGAACACCGTCACCTCGTAGGAGACCGAGGTCCGCCCTTCGCGCACCCGCTCCGTCTCGAAGCGGAGGATCGAGCCGTCGCGGGCCGACTTCTTGAACTCGACCCGGTCGAGCGCGATCGTCACCAGGTGGCACCCTGGGTAGTCGATGCTGGCCGCAACCCACGCCACCTCGTCGATCCACTTCAGCAGGTTGCCGCCGAAGAGAAAGCCGTAGTGGTTCAGGTGTTCCGGCATCACCAGCTTGTAGTTCGTCACCGCGTTCCCCCTGTTCGCTTCAGACTCGTCAAGCGAAGCGGGAACCAGCATACTGGATCGCATGACATCCGACCAGACCGTTCATTCGCTCGCCGAGACTTGGCAGGCGGGCGCCGCCCTGGCGGCGCGGCTGCCGCACGGCGGCGTGGTCGCGCTGACGGGCGACCTCGGCGCCGGCAAGACGGCCTTCGTGCAGGGGATCGCCCGCGCCCTCGGCATCGCGCGGGCGGTAACCAGCCCAACCTTCACCCTTGTCGGCGACTACACCGGTCCCGGCGGCCGCCTGATCCACATGGACCTCTATCGGCTGACCGGCCCCGACGACCTGCTCGCCGTCGGTTTTTCC
The DNA here is from genome assembly GCA_964451945.1 of uncultured Lentisphaerales bacterium. Classification (GTDB taxonomy): domain Bacteria; phylum Verrucomicrobiota; class Kiritimatiellia; order RFP12; family JAAYNR01; genus JAAYNR01. The sequence continues at coordinate 457 of CAYVKQ010000134.1, read as the reverse complement.
GACTATCTGGAGAGCGGCGCCATCGTCGCCATCGAATGGGCCGAACGGGCCGGCGACCTGCTCCCGCCCGGTGCCGTGCATGTCGCGATCACCCCCCTGCCCGAGCCCGGCGCGCGCCGGATCCACATCACGCACGGCCCGCGATGCCCGCGCTACTGAAAAATCCAAGTGCCAGGACGCGTCATTTTTGCTATTATGATTTTTTTATGTCCCGAGGAGGATCAAAATGAAAAAAACGACGAAAACGGGAACCTGGACCGAGAAAACAGGCTTGGCGCAGATGTTGAAGGGGGGCGTTATCATGGATGTCGTGACCGCCGACCAGGCCAGGATCGCCGAAGAGGCGGGCGCGTGCGCCGTGATGGCGCTCGAGCGCGTGCCGGCCGACATCCGCGCGCAGGGCGGTGTGGCGCGCATGTCCGACCCCGATCTGATTGAGCAGATCATGGCGGCCGTG
>CAYVKQ010000133.1:0-7868 GCA_964451945.1 uncultured Lentisphaerales bacterium | reverse complement strand
CTTTCCCCACCTCCATGTCCCCCGTTGCGAAGGGTTTCTGCTTGAACTGCGCCAGGCGGGGATCGACACCCTGCGCCGGCTCATCCACGTGACCCTGGAGGATGCGAACATCCGCAACACGCTGCGGCGGGTGCTGCGCCTGTTTCCCGAAACGACGGCGATCGCCGCCGATACCGACCATACGGCGTTCCAGGTGCTGCGGGCGGCGCAGGCATTGGGTCTGCCGGCGTCTCAGCGCCTGACCTTCACCGGGTTCGGCAACCTTCCGGAGATTCAGTGCCTTTGTCCTTTTGCGACGATCGAGCAATTGCCGGGCGAAACGGGGTTCCGCGCCGTGTCCGAGATGGTCGCCTGGATCGAAGACGACGCGTGCGCCCCGCCCCACGTCCAGGAACTGGAGGTCGCCCTTGTCAACGGCGACCGCATCGCGAACGTGGCGGAAGGGAGACAGAAAAAGAGGGTGCCGCAGAAGGTGCCGCGGCAACGGGCACGAACGGATCACTGATTACCGCGCACCGTCATTTCGGGTGTCATACCCCGTCGGCGGTCGGCGCCGCGCAGGAGGCGCAGGGCGTTGAGGATCACGAGCAGCGTGGCGCCGGTGTCGGCGACGATGGCGAGCCAGAGCGAACCGAGGTTGAGCAGGACCAGGATCATGAAAAGCGCCTTGAGCGCGAGGGCGAAGAGAATGTTCTGACGGATCACGCGCCGCGTCGCCCGGGCGTGGCCGACCAGCCACGGGAGTTTGGCCAGGTCATCGGACATCAGCGCGATGTCGGCCGTCTCGATGGCGGCGTCGCTCCCCGCCGCGCCCATGGCGATGCCGAGGGTGGCGGCGGCCAGGGCCGGCGCGTCGTTGATGCCGTCGCCGACCATGGCGGTGGCGCCGCTCTCGCGGACGAGTGCCTCGACCGCGCGCAGCTTCTCTTCGGGCAGCAGCTCGGAGCGCACGTCGTCGATGCCGACCGCCCGCGCGACCGCCCGCGCCGTGCCGGCGTTGTCCCCCGTCAGCATCACGATGCGTCCGACGCCGGCCGCCTTGAGGCGCCGGATGACGTCGGCGGCTTCGTCGCGGACCGCATCGGCGACGCCGATCAGGCCGCAGACATGGGTGTCGTTGCCGATCACCACGACCGAACAGCCCTGTGCGTCGAGTTCCTCGATGCGGGCGTGAAGGGCTTCCGATTCGGCCGCCCGCTCGTGCTGCAGCCGGTGGCTGCCGATCCAGAAGAGCCGCCCGCCGACGCGGCCTTCGGCCCCCTTGCCTTGGAGGATGCGGTAGTCGTCGGCCGCCGGTACCGCCAGCTCCCGCGCCGCGGCGTGGCGCAGGATCGCCCGCGCCAGGGGATGGTTGCTGTGGGCCTCGAGCGCGGCGGCCCGCTCCAGCAGCTCGCGCTCCGTATGGCCGGTGAGCGGCAGCACGGTCCGCACTTCGGGATGGCCGCGGGTGACGGTTCCCGTCTTGTCCAGCGCGATCGCCTGGAGCGATGCGGCCGCCTCCAGAAAGGCGCCTCCCTTGATCAGCACGCCCGTGCGCGCCGCCGCCGCCAGCGCCGAGACGATGCTGACCGGCGTGGCGATCACCAGTGCGCAGGGGCAGGCGATCACCAGCACCACCAGCGCCTCGTAGAACCAGGCGTGCCACTCCCCTCCCGTCAGCAGCGGCGGCACGATCGCCACCCCCGCCGCCAACAGCAGCATCGCGGGCGTGTAGACGCGGGCGAACCGCTCGACCCACTGCTCGGCCGGGGCGCGGCGGGCGTGGGCCTCCTCGACCATGCGGATGATGCGGCTCAGCGTGGTGTCGGCCGCCGGCCGCGTGACGCGGAAGGCGAAGGCGCCGCTCTCGTTGATCGTTCCCGCGTACACCTCGTCGCCGACCGCCTTGGTCACCGGCAGCGCCTCGCCGGTGATGGGCGCCTGGTTGACCGTGGTGGCCCCCTCGCTGACCACCCCGTCGAGGGGCAGGCGTTCGCCGGGGCGGACCAGAACCGTGGCCCCGACCGCCACCGCCGCCACCGGGACCTCCGCGAGGTCGCCGCCGCGCGGAGAGACGGTGCGGGCGGTGGGCGGAGTCACGTCGAGCAACGCCTGGATCGCGCGCCGCGCGCGCGCCACGCTCCACGACTCCAGCAGCAGCGAGAGCGAGAAGAGAAAGGCCACACTCGCCGCTTCGAGCCATTCGCCGAGCACCATGGCCCCGGCCACGGCCAGCGTCATCAGCAGGTTCATGTCGGGCTGCCGGCGGCGGAGCGCGGCCAGCGCCTTGGGCAGGACGAACCAACCGCCGGCGAGCGCCGCCGCGGCGTAGCACAACACGGCCGCGAAGGGGTAGCGGTGCGCCGCGCCACCGCCGCCGGCAAGGGCGTGCACCAGCCCCTGGTGCGTCACCGCGTGCGCGATGACCCCGGCCCCGATCAACACGCCGCTCGCACCGCACAGCAGGGCGCGGCCGCGGTCCGCGCGGCGTGGCGTCGCCGCGCCGGGGGCGGCTTGCGGCGCCACAGCCAGACCGGCCCGCCGGCCGGCGGCGACGATCTGCGCGTCATCGGCCGCGCCGGCGTCGGCGGTGACCGTCATCGTGCCATGCAGCAGGTTGAAGGAGAGGCCGGTGACGCCGGGCACGCTGCCGACGGTCCGGCGCAGCGCCTCGGTCTCCTCGGCGCAGTCCATTCCGGTCACGGTATAGGATCGGGTTTGCATCGTCAGGGGTCGAAGCCGACCAGCCCGCGTTCGCGCAGGCTGAGGTAGCCGGGGGCGCCGTTCCCCGGGCGGCCGATGATCACATGGTCGAGAACGGTGATGCCGAGGATCCGCGCCGCCTCGACCAGCCGTTTGGTGATGGCGATGTCCTCGCTCGAAGGGGTCGGGTCGCCGGAGGGGTGGTTGTGGGCGAGGATCACCGCCGCCGCCGCGTGGCGCACGGCGCGGTTGAAAACCTCGCGCGGGTGGACCGGACTGGAGTTGAGCAGGCCGCGGGTCGTCTCGATCGGCCGGCCGATGATGTGGTTCTTGGTGTCGAGCAGCACCACCCAGAACACCTCCTGCGCCAGGTCGCGGGCGAGCGGCGCCACGAGGCGGTAGACCGCGTCGGGCTCGCGCACGGCGGGCGGCCGCTCCTTGACAACGCCGCTTTGCAGGGCGCGGCGGCCGAGCTCGAACGCCGCCGTCAGTTCCATCGCCTTGACTTTGCCGAGTCCCTTGATGCCGAGGGCGAGCAGCTCCTCGAATCCCATGGCGGCGAGCGCGCCGAGGCTGCCGGCCCGCAGCAGCAGCTCGCGGGCGAGGGCGGTGACGTTCTTTTTGGGCGTGCCGCTGCGCAGCAGGATCGCCAGCAGGATGTCGTCTCCCACGACGGTGCCGCGGCGGAGGAACTCCTCGCGCGGACGCATCTCGCTGGGGATGCTCTTGATGGGCGTGGCGCTGGCGCCGTAGGCTTCACTCGGCGCGGGGGTATCGGATGCGGGCCGGTCCATATTCCTCCCACAGGGTTGCGACGCGCGCCGCCAGCGCGTCCGGTGGTTCTTCGGGGTCGGCGTCGACCCAGGCGACGCCGAGCTGGTGGCGGAACCAGGTCTCCTGGCGCTTGGCGAGGTGGCAGGTGCGGACGACGGTCCGCTCGACCGCCTCGGCGCGGCCGATGCGGCCGTCGATCCAGTCGGCGGCCTCGGCGTAGCCGATCGCCGCGCGGGCGGTGTCGGACCACGCCGGAAACCGCTCGCGCAGGCGCCGCACCTCGTCCGCCAGGCCGCCGTCGAACATCGCCTCGGCGCGGCGGCGGATCCGTTGGCGCAGCGCGGGGCGGGGCAGCCGCAGGCCGGCGGCCGCGGGCGGCCCGGGCGGCGGCGGCGCGGCGGCGGGGACGGCGGCGGCGCCGGCGTCGAGCCGCTCCAGGGCGCGGACGAGGCGGCGCGGGTTGAGCGGGTCGGCGAGGCGCGCCAGGGCGCCGGGGTCGCGCGCTTCGAGGGCGCGGCGCAGTCCCTCCACTCCCTCGGCGTCGGAAAGGGTCTGCCAGCGCCGCCGCGCCCCGGGGTCGGCGGCGGGGGCGTCGAGGCCGCGCAGGAGCGCCCGCACGTAGAGCCCGGTGCCGCCCGCGACGATCGGCGGCGGCGCCGGCGCGGCGAAGGCGGGGGCGACGGCCCGCAGCCAGTCGCCCGCGCTGAACGGCGCGCAAGGGTCGACCAGATCCAGGCCGAGATAGGGGACGGCGCCGCGCTCCGCGGCGGTCGGCTTGGCGGTGCCGATGTCCATGCCGCGGTAGACGAGCATGGCGTCGGCCGAGACGACCGCGCAGCCGCGCCGTTCGGCCAGCAGCTGCGCCACGGCCGTCTTGCCGGTCGCGGTCGCTCCGACCAGGAGAAAGGCTGTGTGGCGGGCGCTCTCCATGTGACCCTATCTTATCCGCGCCCCGCGCCCTCCCGCAACCGAAATCATGAAATCGCGACGCCTCACGTCGCGCGCAGCAGCGGCAGGAGCGCGTCGCGGATCGGGGCGTGGAGGCGGCCGTTGGAGGCGAGAAAGGCCATGCGGTAGCCGCCGTAGGCGCGCAGGATTTCGCAGGTGCCGCCCGCCCGCTCGACCAGGAGCCCCGCGGCGGCCATGTCCCAGAGGTAGATCCCCGACTCGAAGAAGGCGTCGGCCCGGCCCGCCGCCACCAGGCAGATGTCGATCGCGGCGGCGCCGGTGATCCGCGCCCGCTGGGCCATCGCGGCGACGGCGCGCAGGAAGCGGAACGAATGTTCGCCGAGATCGGCCTTGTCGGCGCCGGTGTGCATCATCGCCAGGTCGGTCCGGTCGACGTCCGACACCCGCAGCGGCCGGCCGTTCCACAGGGCGGGGCCGTCTGCCGTCGCCTCGAAGAGCCAGCCGAGCTCGGGGGCGAACACCGCGCCCGCGACGGAGCGGCCGCCGACCTGCGCCGCGACCGAGCAGCACCACCAGGGCGAACCGTGGAAGAAGTTGACTGTGCCGTCGATCGGGTCGATCACCCAGCGCAGCGGCGCCTCGGGCAGCGGCGCGTCGCAGGTCTCCTCGCCGAGGATCGGGTAGTCGGGACAGGCGTCGAGGATCGCCGCCGTCGCCGCCTGCTGCGCCTCGACGTCGAGGCGGTGCTTGACGTCGTTGCGCGTGAGCGAGTCGGCCTCGTCGCGGCGGTGGAGGTTGGCCAGCACATGCCCGCCCGCCCGGCGGGCGGCGAGACTGGCGATGGCGAGGAGAGCGGAAGGGGTTGGCAGAGGCATGGTGGACGAGCACTCCAGATCTGTGGTTTTCTCCATGTTTGGTACCGTATCACGCGGACCTGCCGTCGTCAATCGCCCGCGGCGCGCTTTCCGGCTATTCCGATCCGAATGCCCGGTCTATAATCCGAGGTCTATGAACATCCTTGATCTGACGCTGCCGATCCCGCCCCGACAGAGACGGCAGGAGTCCTGGCAAGAGGAGGAACGCGAGGTCGAAACCGTGCGTTTCCGGACTTGGAACATCAAGCAAGGCCCCTACCGCTATCAGGCGCAGGTTTATTTTCTGAATCTCTCCGGCATGTCGGGCACCTTCATCGATTTCCCCGGCCATATCGTCGCAACGGACGACGGTACGCATGCCGGCAACGCGCCGTTGGAAAACCTGTTCCGCGTCCCCGCCACCGTCATCCGACTGGACCGTGCGAACGGCTCGGGCGGGATCAGCGCCGACGAGCTGCGGCGGGCGGTGCCGGGTTCCGTCACGGGCGGCGCCCTGGTGCTCAACGCCCTGGGCCACAGGCGGTTCGACGAAGTCGAGTCCCGCACCGTCTATCTGCTGGCCGACGCCATCGACTGGATCGTCCGCAGCGGCATCCGCCTGTTCGTCTCGGACGTCTATGAAAGCGACAGCGATCCACAAAATGTCTTCCAGTGTCTGTTCGCCGGCGGCATTGCAACGGTCTGCCTGCCGGTCAATCTGCACCGCATCGCCGATCCGCACCCGCGCATCACGGCGCTGCCGCTGGTCTTGTCTGGCGTCACCCAGCTTCCGTGCCGGGTGATCGCAGAGTGGGAGTGAGGGTTGATGACAAAAAGCGATATCGTCAGGGATTTGCGCGCGCTTGGTCTGCGGACGGGCGACGCGGTGCTGCTGCACAGTTCACTCTCCAGCATAGGACGGGTGGAGGGCGGCGCGGGAACCGTCGTGGACGCCTTTCTAGAGGTGCTGGGCGACACCGGGACTCTGGCCGTCCCCGCGTTCGGCAAGCTGGGCGTGATCGCCGAGGCCGTCAAGACCCATCCCCGCGTCGTGCGCAGCGTCCATCCGATGGCCGCCGTAGCCGCGATTGGCGCCAGCGCCGAAGCGTTCTGCCGCGACCATTGGAAGGCGGAGTTGGCGCACGGTCTCGACACGCCCTACACGCGGATCGCCGATGCCGGCGGCTATGTCTGCCTGCTGGGCGCCGACCAGGACGGCAACACCGCGCCCCGCACCTGGAAGGGCGGCTTCCAATACTGGATGTGGCACGATCTCTTCGGCCGGATCAATCCCAGGCTCCGCATGCCGGAGAAGCAGATCCACTTCCCCACGACCCGCACGGTCAACGCCTACAGCCGCATGCTCGAAGACTTGGGCGGCGCCGACAAGGCCTATGGCGGCATCGGCTGGGGCGGACACATCGCCTTCTATGAACCCCACGTCGCCATCCGCGACCATGGCGCCGACATGCAGTCGTTCCTGAACCAGGGATCCTGCATCGTCGATCTCCACCCCATCACGATCTGCCAGAACTGCCTCTACGCCGACGCCGGCAGCGCCGGCGACTGGTCCTGGGTGCCGCCCAAGGCCGCCACGATCGGCCCCCGCGACCTGGCGCAGGCGAAGCTCGTCAGCTTCTGGGACGGATTCGGCGCCGGCGAATCGATCTGGCAGCGCTTCATCAGCCGCCTGGCCGCGCATGGACCGGTGACGCCGTCCGTCCCCGCCAGCATGCTGCAGGTCGTCAAGAGCGAACTGATCCTTTCGGGGACCGTGGCTGCCGATTGCAGCGTGGAGACCAGCGAGCGCCGGGTTCCCATCGAGTTCTGAGACACCCGGACCGGGGAGCAGCGATGCGCGCGCAGAACCGCCGGACACTTGCCAACCGGACGATCGACGTTCACAACCATGTGGGCGTCTGGCTGAATGCGTATGCCCGCCAGGAGTATCCCTACGCCGCCACGGCCGAGGGCATCTGCTACCGCCAGCAGGCCTGCGGAATCGACGCGAGCGTGGTCTTCCCCTTCTCGCCCGACCTCCATTTCGACCTGCCCGCCTTCCTCGACCACCGCACGCGGCCGGCGCGGCGCCCTGTTTCGCCCGTTCCCTATGCGACCGAGAACGAGCTGCTGCTCCGCGAGGTGTACGACTTCTGCCCCGAGCTGACCCCGAACCTGCTGCCGTTCGTCTCGGTCGATCCGATGCGGAAGACGGCGGAGCAGCGCCGGCGCATCGAGGCCCACGCGGAGCGGTATCCGATCTACGGAATCAAGGTTAGCGGCGTCCTGTGCCAGGCGCCGCTAACCGACTTTCTGACGCGCGGCCGCACGCTGCTTGACCTGGCCCGCGAACGGAACTGGCCGATCCTCCTGCACACGACCTGCTGCATGGCCGACCGTTTCTCAAATGCCGAGATGGCCTTCCGTGTCATCGAGGCGTTTCCCGACCTGCGCTTCGCGCTGGCGCACTGCATCGGCTTTCATCAGGCGTTTCTCGACCGGGGCGCCCGGCTGCCCAACGTCTGGGTCGACTCGTCGGCCCTGACGATCCAGGTCCGGCTGGCGCGCGAGGGGAGCGTGATCACCGCGCCGGCAGGCGAGCGGTTTCCCGCCGACTACCGCCATCCCGGCCGCGTGCTGCGGGCGCTG
>CAYVKQ010000132.1:2280-7921 GCA_964451945.1 uncultured Lentisphaerales bacterium | reverse complement strand
AAGAGCCTCGTCGCCCGGCGCCAACCGTACCGCCGCTGGGTCGAGGAGCATCGCGTGAACGTGCACGGGCTCTTCGGCGCCGTGGCCGCGGTCACGCCCGACACCGCCACCCTACTGCGGCGGCAACGCCTCTACGGCTATACCCGCGAGGACCTGGAGACGGTCCTGTCGCCGATGGCGGCCAAGGGACACGAGGCCGTCGGCTCGATGGGACACGACGCCCCGCTGGCCGTCTGTTCCAACCGCCCGCAGCTTCTCTACAACTACTTCAAGCAGCTCTTCGCCCAGGTGACCAATCCGCCGATTGACCCGATCCGCGAGGAGCTGGTGATGTCGCTGATGACCTTCATCGGCAACCCGCCCGGCATCCTCGACGAGCGCCCCGCCCACGCGCGGCTGATCAAGCTGCGCCACCCGGTGCTGACCAACCACGACCTCGACCTGCTGCGCGCCTCGCAGGTCCCGGGGTTCCGCGCCCGCACGCTCGCCATGGGATTCGACGCCGCCGGCGGCGCGTCCGCCCTCGCCGCGGCGCTGGAGCGGCTCGGCGACGACGCCGAGGCGGCGGTCGCCGCCGGCGAGTCGCTGGTGGTCCTGAGCGACCGCGCCCTCCCCGGGGACCGCGCGCCGATCCCCGCGCTGCTGGCGGTGGCCGCGGTCAACCGCCGCCTCTCCCGCCGCGGCCTGCGCACCTCGGCCGGTCTGCTGGTCGAATCGGCCGAACCGCGCGAGGTGATGCACCTCGCCTTGCTGCTCGGCTACGGCGCCACCGCGGTCAACCCCTACCTCGCCTTCGAATGCGTGGCCGACCTTGCCCTGCGCGGCGCGCTCGGCGACGTCGGCGTCGTCAAGGCGGTCGAGAACTACATCGCCTCGCTCAACGAGGGGCTGCGCAAGATCATGTCCAAAATGGGGATATCGACCCTGCGCAGCTACCGCGGTGCGCAGGTCTTCGAAGCGGTCGGACTCGCCGACGACTTGGTTGAACGGGCGTTTCCCGGCACCGCCTCGCGCGTCGGCGGCATCGGCCTGGAGGCCCTGGCCGACGAGGCGCGGGCGCGGATGCAGGCCGCCTGCGTGCCGCGGCAGGACGCCGCGCCGCTGCTGCCGTGCGGCGGCGTCTACGCCGTCCGCCGCGACGGCGAGGCCCACCTCTGGAGCGCCGCCGCAGTCTCCCATCTGCAGCAGGCGGTGCGCACGGGGAGCTACGACCGCTACCGCCGCTACGCCGCCGAGATCACCACCCCCGCGCGCGGCCCCTTCACGCTGCGCAGCCTCTTTGCCTTCCGCACCGACGCCCCTCCGGTGCCGCTGGAGGAGGTCGAGCCGGTCGGGCACATCGTGCGGCGCTTCGTTACCGGCGCCATGTCGTTCGGCTCGCTCAGCGCCGAGGCGCACGAGGCGATCGCCGTCGCCATGAACCGCATCGGCGGCCGCAGCAACTGCGGCGAGGGGGGCGAAGACCCCGCGCGCTACCGTCCGCTCCCCGGCGGCGACAGCCGCTGCAGCGCCATCAAGCAGGTCGCCAGCGGCCGCTTCGGCGTCACCACCGAGTACTGCGTCAACGCCCGCGAGCTGCAAATCAAGATCGCCCAGGGGGCCAAGCCGGGCGAGGGCGGCCAGCTCCCCGGCCACAAGGTCGACGCCGTCATCGCCCGCGTCCGCCACGCCACCCCGGGGGTGACGCTGATCTCGCCGCCGCCCCACCACGACATCTATTCGATCGAGGACATCAAGCAGTTGATCTACGACCTGCGGCAGGTCAACCCCGAGGCCGAAATCTCGGTGAAGCTCGTCTCGGAATTCGGCGTCGGCACGGTCGCCGCCGGCGTCGCCAAGGCGGGCGCCGACCGGGTGCTGGTCAGCGGCTACGACGGCGGCACGGGCGCCTCGCCGCTGACGAGCATCAAGCATGCGGGCCTCCCGTGGGAGCTGGGGCTCGCCGAAACGCAGCAGACGCTCCTGCTCAACGGTTTGCGCGACCGCGTCCGCCTCCAGGTCGACGGCCAGATCAAAACCGGCCGCGATGTCGTCATCGGCGCCCTCCTCGGTGCCGAGGAGTTCGGCTTCGCCACCACGGCGCTGGTGTGCCTGGGATGCGTCATGATGCGCCACTGCAACCGCAACACCTGCCCCGTCGGCGTCGCCACGCAGGACCCCGCGCTGCGCCGCTGCTTCGCCGGCCGCCCCGAACACGTCGCCGCCTTCATGAACTTCATCGCCCGGGAAACGCGCGAACACCTGGCGGCCCTCGGCTTCCGCACCCTCGGCGAGGCGGTCGGCCGCTGCGACCGGCTCGTCTCCCGCGCCGGCGAAGGCGGCGCTAAAACGGCGGGACTCGACTTCGGCCGCCTCTTCCACAAGCCCGAGGCGCCGCCCCGCCCGGCCGCCGCCGCTCCCCGTCCGGCCGCCGCCGCCGACGCCACCCTCGACGATGCCCTGCTGCCGCGGGTGGCGGCGGCCATCGACGGCGGCCCCGCGGTCGAGGTGCGCGCCGCCATCCGCAACATCCACCGCTCCGTCGGCGCGCGCATCTCCGGCCGCATCGCGCGGCGCTGGGGCGGCGCCGGCCTCCCCGCCGGCACGATCACGCTGCGCCTCGGCGGCACCGCCGGCCAGAGCTTCGGCGCCTGGGCCGCCGCCGGACTCACGCTCGACCTCACCGGCGACGCCAACGACATGGTCGGCAAGGGGCTCTCGGGCGGCACGATCGTGATCCGTCCGGCGCGTGCCGACGCCCCTCCCGGCGAGACGATCGCCGGCAACGTGCTGCTCTACGGCGCCACCTCGGGCGAGGCCTACCTCGCCGGCGCCGCGGGCGAGCGCTTCGCCATCCGCAACAGCGGCGCGCGGGCGGTCGTCGAAGGCGTCGGCGACCACGGCTGCGAATACATGACCGGCGGGCGCGTCGTCGTGCTCGGCCGCACCGGCGTCAACTTCGCCGCCGGCATGAGCGGCGGCATCGCCTACGTCTACGACGACGACGGCCTCTTCGACACCCGCTGCAACCTCGAGCTGGTCGACCTCGAACCTGTCACGCGCGACGTCGACGCGCGGGAGCTGCGCGCGCTCGTCGAGCGCCACGCCGCGTTGACCGGCAGTCCGCTGGCCCGTGCGCTGCTGGCCGACTGGGCGCGCCACCTGCCCCGCTTCCTCAAGGTGCTGCCGCTTGAGTACCGCCGGGCGCTCGGCCTGATGCTCCCCGCCGACGCCGCCATCGAACGGGAGGCTGCCGCCGACGATTAGCGCCTTGCCGGCCGGCAAGGCCAAGGGAACAACGCATGAACACGCAGACACAGATCCCGCAACCGGCCACCGACGCGCAGCCGCCCTTTCTGACGATTCCGCGGCGGCCGGCCGGCTATCGCGACGCGCGCGAACGACTCGCCGACTGGCGCGAGGTGGAATGCCCCGTCCCCGAGGCCGTCTCGGTGGAGCAGGCGGCGCGCTGCATGGGGTGCGGCCTGCCGTTCTGCCACGCCCACGGTTGTCCGCTGGGCAACCTGATTCCCGACACCAACCGCTGCGTCCGCGAGGGACGCTGGCGCGAGGCGCTCGAGCTGCTGCTTGGCACCAACCCCTTCCCCGAGTTCACCGGCCGGGTCTGCCCCGCCCCCTGCGAGACGTCGTGCGTCCTCGGGCTCGTGCGCGACCCCGTCACGATCCGCAACAACGAGCGCGCCATCATCGAAAAGGGATTCGCCGAGGGATGGGTGCGGCCGCGGCCCCCCGCCGTCCGCCTCCCGGGCCGCGTCGCCGTGATCGGCTCGGGGCCGGCGGGACTGGCCGCCGCCGACGCGCTCAACCGCATGGGGCACCCGGTGACGGTCTACGACGACGACCCGCGGCCCGGCGGCATCCTCCGCTACGGCATCCCCGAGTTCAAACTGGAGAAGCGGATCGTCGACCGGCGCGTGGCGCTGATGCGCGCCGAAGGGGTGGTCTTCGAAACCGGGGTGCGCGCCGGCGAGGATCTCTCGGCCCACTACCTGCGGACCCATTTCGAAGCCGTCTGCCTCGCCGGCGGCGCCCGCGCGCCGCGCGATCTCCAGGTGCCGGGGCGGGCGCTCCGCGGCATCCACTTCGCCCTCGACTACCTGCGCGCGCAGAACCGCCGCCTCGATGGCGACGCGCTCGCGCCCGAAGAGGACCTCGCCGCCGCCGGCCGCGACGTCGTGGTGATCGGCGGCGGCGACACCGGATCCGACTGCCTCGGCACGGCGCTGCGGCAGGGCGCCCGCCGCGTGCGGCAGTTGGAGATCCTGCCCGAGCCGCCGCCGACGCGCGACCCGGCCACCCCCTGGCCGGAGTGGCCGCGGATGCGCCGCGATTCAAGCAGCCACCAGGAGGGCGGCGAGCGGCGTTGGTGCGTCACCACCCTCGGCTTCGAGGGGGCGGACGGCCGCCTCTCCGGTCTGCGCTGCGCCGAGGTCGAGTGGGTCGACGCGGCGGACGGACGTCCCACGCCACGCCCCAAAGCGGGGAGCGAATTCGTCCTCGCGGCCGACCTCGCGCTCATCGCCATGGGGTTTGCCGGTCCGGTCCGCGGCAGGTTGCTGCGCGACCTGGGAGTATCCTTTGACGAACGGGGCCACGTGGTGCGCGACGCGAACCACCAGACGGCGGTCCCCGGAGTCTTCGCCAGCGGCGACCTCGCCCGCGGCGCCTCGCTCGTCGTCCACGCCATCGCCGACGGCCGCGCCGCCGCCGAGGACATCCACCGCCGCCTGTTCCAGGGGAAGCGTTGACATTTGTTACTTCTGTATTGACGCATCCATCTTGCAGCGCTACCGTTTGCACCATGAAAATGCTCGTTCATTCCGCTCTTGGCAGGCGGCAGTCCGCGCTGCCGGGAATGCAGTCTCCGATCGCCAGAGCCGGCGGTCTGGCGCTCGTGATCGTGTGCACCGGCACGGGATTCAACGCACGCAGCCAGACGGTCACGCTCGACGACGACGATCCGCCGGGCTGGTCGTCCTTCAACACCGGGCTAAACTGGAGCGACAGCGCGCCACCTTCCGCCGGCAAGCATTACACGGCCGGAAGGATCCTGCGCACTCCGCCCGCGAAAGGGCAGTACACCTTCGGCGGAGCGTCGCTGACGCTCGTCACCGGAGGCCGGCTGCGTATGGCACGGGCCGGCACCAATACGGTCGCCGACCTGCGTTTCACCGGTGGATACCTTGTGCATGACGCGGCCGACTCCGCGGCCGCGCATCTGGCCGGCAGCGTGACCGTCTCCAATCGTCTGGTGGTGGATTGCGAATCGGGTGTGGGGCCGCTCGAAATCGGCGCCGCCGTCTCCGGTCCCGGCGAAGTGCTGATCCGCGGCACCGTTTCCGATCTGGTCACGGTCTTCACCGGCGCCCCCAAGCAGTATGAGGGAGCAACGGTTGTGGACACGGGAGCGACGCTGCGCCTGGGACTCACCGACGCCGTGCCGTCCGGCGCAGGCAAGGGCAACATCGCGGTCGGCCCGGGCGGCGTGCTCGACCTGTATGGCCACGCCCTCACGATCAACGCCCTCGACAATGGATCGTCAGGCGGGGGAAGCGTGGATACGACGTCCGGCACCGGCACGTCGGCACCCCGCTGCTCCTGCGGCGGCGTCATCCGGCCGGACGTGGTGCTGTATGAGGAG
>CAYVKQ010000132.1:0-2270 GCA_964451945.1 uncultured Lentisphaerales bacterium | reverse complement strand
TGCTCACCTTGGGTGCGGGAGATGCGAGCGGCGATTTCAGCGGCAACATCGGCAATTCCAGCGGCACGCTGGCGCTGGATAAGATCGGCACCGGCACGCAGACACTAGGCGGCGCGAACACATTCGGCGGCCCGCTGCGCCTGCGCGGCGGACGCCTGCGGCTCAAAGCCGCCCCTGCGCTCGCCGGCGGGGGCCAGATCTCCTTCGAAGGCGGCGCGCTGATGTTCAGCTCCGGCAACACGAACGACTACTCGAGCCGTTTCAGCACGGCGGCCGGCCAGCAGTACCACATCGATACCGGCGGCCAGCGGGTGACATTCGCCACCCCGCTCACCAGCGCGGGAGGCTCGCTCGTCAAACGGGGCGTCGGCACGCTGGCGCTGCAGGGCGCCGCGCACACCTTCAATGGCGAACTGCGGATCGGATGGGGCACGCTGGAGGTGACAAGCCTGGGCGACAGCGGCCCGGGTTCCATGGGCACCGGCGACATCATGATGGGCGATCCTGCCATGTGGTTCGGCGGCGTGCTGCGCTACGTGGGCGCCGGAGCCACCACCACGCGCAGGGTCAACCACTACGGCACGACCGACACGCTGGAAGGCTTCAGCGTGGACGCATCCGGCAGCGGCCCGCTGACGATCGGTGGCGCCACGATCTCCGGCGGCGTCGCGGCGTCGCTGACGCTGACCGGAACCAGCGCGCACAGCAACACCGTCAGCGGCGTCATGGACGACGGCAACGCGGATCGTCTGGGTCTGATCAAGGACGGTCCCGGCACCTGGGTGCTGGCGGCATCCAACACCTACTCCGGCATCACGACCATCAAGGCGGGCCGGCTGGCGCTCACCGGTCCGGGATGCATCGGGGAAAATTCAGTCTGGATCTACGAGGGAGCGACGTTCGATGTCAGCGGAAAAACCAGCGCCTATGTCATGAACGCCAACCAGTTCCTGATCGGCCAGGGCACGATCCGCGGCGATCTCGCCGTGGGCGGCGGCGTGTGGCCCTACTATCCCGGACCGGGCGTGATGACATTCGAAGACGACCTGACGCTGGACGGCGCCACGCTGCAGATCATGGTTGCGGGGATGGGCGGTGCCGGTCATCCCGAGGGACACAGCCAGATCGTGCTCGATGGCGGGGTGCTGAACCTCGTCAACAGCCCGCCGATCAGCGTGGATCTCAACTTCGACCACGATCCTGGCCTGGGCAGCCGCTTCGTCTTCGCCAGGGGATATGGCAGCTTGAGCGGCGAGTGTGCCATGGAATTTTTGATTCCAGCCCTGAACCCACCGGCTTCCTGGCAAACAAAAAACAAATTTTTCAGGGTGGACAGGAGCGTCCCCGGCGAGTTGGCGCTGGAAGTGTGGAGCCCGATGCCCGGGAGCAGCCACCTGATCATCACGGACGCCGGGCCGGGCGGCGCGATCTCGCCAATCCACCCCTTTGTGGACAACGGGGACAGCATGCTCTTCAAAATCAAGCCGGATCCCTGGTTCGACGTTGTGGGCGTGACGGTAGACGGAGCCCCGGTGGGGGCTGTCACCAACTACTTGTGGGAAAATGTAACGGCTCCGGGCACGATCGCGGCGGCCTTCGCGGCGCAGATGGTAACCACCCCGCCGGTGGCCGTGCCCAAGTGGTGGCTGGCGGCGCACGGCCTGACCAATGCGATGGACGATGTGGTCTGGGAGGACCAGGACGGCGACGGTGCGCCGGCCTGGAAGGAGTACGCCGCCGAGACGGACCCGACCAACCGCGCCTCCGTGCTGCGGATCATCCGCATCCTGGCGAACGAGCCGATCGAGATCGGCTTCGAACCCGGCTCAACCGGCCGTACCTACACGTTGCAGACGGCGACCAGCCCGACGGGCGCCTGGACCAACGTGTCCGGCCAGGGACCGCGCGCCGGCGCGGGCGGTCCCGACACGATGGCGCACACCAACGCACCCGGTGACCGGCGCTTCTACCGCATCACGGTCGCGGTTCCCTGAGCGCCTGCTCAGCAGCGGACTTGGCGCAGGCTGCGGTTGACGGCGTCGAGATCAAAGCACTCGGGGTCGTAACCCTCGCCGAAGTCATACTCGCAGATGGACTTCTGCCTGGCGCGAGTGACGAACTCGGCCAGCGGCACGCGCTCCTCGTTTCCATGTCCATCTCTTCCATCCGGGACCCCGGCAATGCGCCGGGGTTTCTTTTTGGACGGGAACGGCGCCAGCGACCGGGAGACGGCGCATGGGGGTGCAAAGCCCACCGCGGCGGAGGCGCGT
>CAYVKQ010000131.1:0-7925 GCA_964451945.1 uncultured Lentisphaerales bacterium | reverse complement strand
TCGCCATGCAGAACATGCTGGTCTGGTTCATCAACGAGCAGGTCGAGGAAGAGGCGACCGCCAACGATGTCATCTGGATGCTCGAAATGAGCGAAGGGTCGAAGGGCGCCATGTTCATGGCCGACAAAACCCTCGGCAAACGCGGCAAGGATTGAGCGGCGGCCGGTTGCCGGCCGGTACCCGATGCGCGCACGCGCCGGAGCGTGTTCCGGCGCGTGCCGGTTTTTTCCCCTGACTGGAGGGTGGCTCGATGGGATTGGCGACGGTTGAGTCCGGGGCGGTTTTCGGCGTGGACGCATACAGCGTGCGGATCGAGGTCCATGCCGGCGGCGGCGATTTCATGACCGTCATCGTGGGGTTGCCCGACGCGGCGGTGCGCGAGAGCAAGGACCGCGTCTGGACGGCGCTCCACAACTCGGGCTTCCGCCCCCACGTCGGCCGCGTCACGGTCAATCTGGCGCCGGCCGACGTGCGCAAGGAGGGTCCGAGTTTCGACCTGCCGATCGCCGTGGGCCTGCTTGCAGCGGCGGACGAGGCGGCCTGCGGCGACCGCCTGGGCCGCTACGGCCTGGTCGGCGAGCTGGCGCTCAGCGGCGAGGTGCGGCGGGTGCGCGGCGTGCTGCCGATCGTCCTCGAAATGCGCCGCGCCGGGCTCGACGGCGTGCTCGTCCCGGCCGAGAACGGCGACGAGGCGGCCGTGGTCGAAGGCATCGACGTCCATCCGGTGCGCACACTGCGCGAAGCGGTTGATTTTCTCGAAGGCAAGGCCGGCATCGCGCCGCTGCGCCACGATCTGGACGCCCTCTGCCGCCGTTCGCGGCTCCCCGCCGACGACTTCGCCGACGTCAAGGGACAGGAGACCGCCAAGCGGGCGCTGGAAATCGCCGTCGGCGGCGGACACAACATCCTCTTGATCGGGCCGCCGGGATCGGGAAAGTCGATGCTCGCCAAGCGGGTCGCCTCGATCCTGCCCGAGATGACGCTCGAGGAGGCGCTCGAGGCGACGCGCGTCCACAGCATCGCCGGCCTGCTCGACGACCGCCAGGCGCTGGTGCTCAACCGCCCGTTCCGCGCGCCGCACCACACCGTCTCGGACATCGGCCTGCTGGGCGGCGGCGCCAACCCGATGCCGGGCGAGGTCACCCTGGCCCACCGCGGCGTCCTCTTCCTGGACGAGCTTCCCGAGTTCAGCCGAAACGCGCTCGAGGTGCTGCGCCAGCCGCTCGAAGACGGCAGGGTCACCATCTCGCGCGCCGCGGGGACGGTTACCTTTCCCTGCCAGTTCATGCTGGTCGCCGCGATGAACCCCTGCCCCTGCGGCTACTACGGCGATCCGGCGCACGAGTGCCGCTGCACGCCGCAGACGGTGCTGCACTACCGCAGCCGCATCTCGGGCCCGCTGCTCGACCGCATCGATCTCCATGTCGAGGTTCCCGCGGTCCGCTACGAAGACCTCGCCGCCGTGCCCCGGGGGGAAAGCTCCGAAACGATCCGCGCGCGCGTCTGCGCGGCGCGCCGCCGCCAGCACGACCGTTTCCGCGGACGCCCGGGCGCCCTGTGCAACGCCACCATGGGGCCGGGCGACCTCCAGACCTTCTGCGCGCTGGACGGCGCCGCGCAGGACCTGATGCGTCTGGCGATGGGGGAGTACCGCTTCAGCGCGCGCGCCTATGACCGCATCCTCAAGGTCGCCCGCACGATCGCCGACCTCGACGGTGCCGCGGCCGTGCAGCCGACCCATATCACCGAGGCGATCCAGTACCGCACGCTCGACCGCGCGCAGTGACGCGGCGCGGCGGCCGGGCCGGGGCGGTCCACATGCGTTTCATCCCCGCCGTCCCTCAGCGCCGGGCGAGGCGGCGGCCGAACGCGCGCATGCGGTCCACTTTGTCCAGGGTCGTGCCGCGCGCGGCGGACACCGACAACACGTCGCACTCGGTCCCCAGGATGAAGGGATGGCCGGTCGCCGTCATCCGCGCCACCAGCTCGCCGGCCCACACGTCGATGATGTCCGCGGGACAGTCGGTGTCGGAGTAGAACTTCTTCGACGGCAGATTGCCGAACAAGACGGTCTGTTTGGAAACGAGCGGCTCGTCCAGCCAGAGCTTGCGCGAGCTGCCCAGACTGAGAATCGCCGGGTCGAGCGTGTTGAATTGCGCCACCATCGCGTCGCTCAGCTCCCCGCAGTCGTGGAAGAACAGGTCGCACCCCAGTTCGCGCAAGCGCTGCCGGATCCGCCTGTTCGGCTCCATCACGAACCGCTCGAAGACATCCGAACCCGAGCCGATTTGACGGGGCGAGAGGTAGACCACATTGGCCGCCGGTTCGCACAGGCAGATCGCGCGCGCGCCGGCCGCGGCCTGCAGTTCGAGACTCCGCAGGATCACCTCCGTGCCGAGCTGCAGCGCGGTTTCCGCCGTGCGCACCTCCTCGTCCTCGTCCGCGCCCACGCCGCTGCCCGCCAGATAGACGGCGGTAATCGGGTCGGAAAGCAGCTTGGTCATGAGCGAGAAGGGGCCGATGGCCATGCCGACCGGGACCAGGTCACCGGCCTCGGCCACGTGTCCGATGGCGCCGCAGGAGGCGGTGATCCGGGGCGTCGGCGCCTCCCGCAGTCCCTCGCGCAGCCGTTCCAGGCTTCCCGCCGGCGGGCATTCGCCGAAATGATATGTGCTGCGGTCCTTTTCGGGAACGCCCAGGATGCCGAGCATCCACGCCTTCTCCAGGGTCAGATCCATCAGCGGGAACGCCAGCGGCGTCTCGAAGCGCCGCGCGGTCTCGACGACCACCTCGCCCAGCCCGCGCCCGTCCGTCAGCCGCCGTTCATGGTCTGCCTTCGACTGCAGGATCAAATCGGCCCCGATGGGCATGCTCAGCCCTCCGGCGGCCAATTCCAGGTAAACCGCCCGACACTGCGCCTTGTCCCTCAGCCGTGCTTTCATTCCCCGCTCCCTTGCTCCGACACCCGTGCCGTGCCAGAATTCCATGCCCATGCACAGTGTATGCATCCGTTTCCTTTTGTGGGATAGAGCATAGTACAGGAGAGCCGTGCGGGATTGTGTGGAAGGCGGATAACTGGTATATTCTTGCTGCATTTGTCAAGAAGAGTGTTTTCCGAGGTCCGAGAATAAGAAAAACAACCATAAGTAAAGGGGAAAGGGCGGTTGACGCATGCGGCGGCATTTGTCTCTCTTTGTCGCATGCGTCATACAAGGCAATCCGCAGGTATACCGTCGCGGCCTGCGGCCTGGCGCCGATCCTGCTGGATGCGGAGGGCCGGACCGTGCCCGGGGGCGGGCGCGATCCGCTGCAGGCGGTGGCGCCGGTGACGCGGCTGCGGCGGCACGCCCTCGCCGAGAGCGTCCGCTGGGGCGAACCGTATCTGTTTCTGCTGGCGGACGGCATTGTGAGCTGGGTGGTGGCGCTGGTCGACGGCGAACGGGTGGCCGGCGGCTTGTGCGGCGGCGAGGCGGCCAGCGCCGACGACCCTCCCGACGCGGCGGCGGCGGCACGCAATCTCGACGAATGGGGGCGTGACCGCGATGCGCTGCTGCGCCATTTCGCGCGTCTGCCGCTGTGGCCGCACCCGCGCTTCCGGGAGGCGTCGGAGAAACTCTGGGAGACCGTCTACGCCGTGACGGGATGGCGGCCCGATCTGCTCCTGCGCAACCGTGCCAATGCCGTCCAGCAGCGCCAGATCGCCGAGGCGATCCACCAGAAGAAGCACGCGACGGGGGGCCGCTGGCCGCTGGAGGACGAGCACCGGCTGCTGCTGCTGATCCGCGCCGGCGACCACGCCGGCGCCCGCAGGCACCTGAACACCCTGCTGGCGGCGATGTTCCTCGACTCCCCGCAGCTTTCCGTGCTCAAGGCGCGGGTGCTGGAACTGCTCGGCTATCTGGTGCGGGTGGCGGTCGAGGACGCGCCCGACGCGGTGCCGCTGATGCACGCGCACCAGCACTGGATGGTGCGGATCATCCAGGCGCCCGCGTTCGACGCGCTCTGCAGCACCGTCCGCGACGCGCTGGACGATTTCATGGTCCAGGTGGCGCGCCACGGGCTTTCGCGCAGCCACCTGCAGGTGCGGCGCGCCCTCGACGCCATCCGCGACGCCGTGCCCGGACCGGTCACCCTCGACCAGGCGGCCGCCGCGGCGGGGATCAGCCGCTTCCGCATCGCCCATCTGCTCAGGGCTGGCACCGGCCGGACCTTCTGCCAGCATGTCGCGGCGCAGCGTGTCGGCTACGCGCGTTCCCTGATCGAGACCACCGACCGTTCGTGCGCGTCCATCGCGGCGGAGGCGGGCTTTGCCGACCAGAGCCACCTCACACGCGTTTTCCGCTCCGTCACCGGCACCACTCCGGCGCGCTACCGCCGTTCCCTGCCTGCCAAGGATTGACATTCGCCGGCGACCTGATATCCTTTACGGCATTTTCTTGCACGGTGCATGGTGATTCTTCCCCGTGCCGTCCTGTTCCGCCGCCTCGTGGCTTAATCAGCGGATTCTGTGCGGTCTCTTGAAGAACCCGCGTCCGGGCTGATGACACCACAAGGAGTTCCATGGAGCAGGAAGAGGCATGTCGGGAACCGGTCGAAACGGCCGATCCGCCGACCGGTTCATTCGACGATTTCGAGCTATGCGAGCCGTTGCGCAAGGGCGTTGAGGCGGCCGGTTTCAAGGTGCCGAGCCCGGTGCAGCGCGACGCGATTCCCTTTGCGATGGCGGGACGCGACGTGATCGCGCAGGCGCAGACCGGCACGGGCAAGACCGCGGCGTTCGCGCTCCCCGCGATCCAGCGGATGACGTTTGACCGCGGCATCGAGCTGTTGGTCATCACCCCCACGCGCGAGCTGGCGCAGCAGGTGAGCGGCGAGATCCACCGTCTGGGGCGGTTCACCGACATCCGGACGGGGACCGTCTACGGCGGGCAGTCGTACGGCGTCCAGTTGCGGATGTTCGAGCGGGGGGTCCACGCCCTCGTGGCCACGCCCGGCCGCCTTCTCGACCTGCTGCGGTCGGGCAAGCTCGCCGGCGCGCGGCCGTGGATGGTCGTCCTCGACGAAGCCGACGAAATGCTCGACATGGGCTTCATCGACGATGTCAAGGAGATCCTGTCGCATCTGGAAGGCGAACACCAGACGCTGTTGTTTTCGGCGACCATACCCGATCCCATCAAGCGCCTGGCGGCGAAATTCATGCGCGACCCCGTCTCGGTGCTGACGGTCGAGGACCAGTCGGTGACCAAGGCCGATATCCGTCAGATCTACCACGTGGTCAACGAGAGCGAGCGCGAAGCGGCCATGGTGCGCCTGCTCGAGTCCCTGCGTCCGCGCAAATCGATCATCTTCTGCCGCACCCGCGAAGAGGCCGACCGGCTGCAGGACGCCCTGAACAGCCGCGGGTTCGCCTCGCGCGCGCTGCACGGCGACATGGAGCAGCGGCAGCGCAACACCGTGATGGGCAGTTTCCGGCAGGGCGGGTGCGACATCCTGGTCGCCACCGACATCGCGGCGCGCGGGCTTGACGTTCCCGACGTCTCGCACGTCTTCAACTACCACCTGCCGTTCGACGCCAAGAGCTATGTCCACCGCATCGGCCGGACGGGCCGCGCGGGCAGGAAGGGGACGGCCATCACGCTGGTCACGCCCATGGAGTTCCAGACGATCCGCCGCTTGGAGCAGGGGATCGGCACCAAACTCGAGGGGCAGGCCGTGCCGAGCTTGAAGCAACTGCGGGTGAACCGGCGCCTCGGTCTGATGGAGGATCTGGAGGAGCAGCCCATCTCCGACAACGGGCGGGCGCTGGTCATGGAGATGATCGCCGGCGGCGCCGACCCGATCGACGTGGCCGCCAAACTGGCGTCGCGCATCCTGGGCCAGCATGCCGAGAGCGGCCCCGACACCATCGGGCTGGCCCAGGAGCAGCTCGAGCAGCTTCGCCGCCAGGCGCGCGGCGGCCGCGACCGCCGGGGCGGCGGCGGCTACCCGCCGCGCTTCCGCCGGGGCGGTGAGGCGGGCGGCGAGCGCCGTCCGTACCGTCCCGACCACGCGCGGCGCGCCGGCGGCGGTTCCGCCAAGGGGCGCCCGCCGCGCAACGGCTGAAGGAAAGCGAGGCGGCGCGGGCTCCGCGCTTCACGAATCCGATGTCCGGTCAACGGCAGGAAGATCAACAACGAGGAAAACCATGGAACAGACAAACGCAGCGATTGTCAACAACACTACGGGGCCTCTCCTGATTGGCTGGGCCTCACGCGACGTGACCACCGACAAGCCGGTGTGCGTGCACGGCCAATTCCATCTGCGAATATCCGAGAAGGTGCTCGATCCGATCACCCTGACGGCGCTGGCCATCGACAGCGGCGGCGATGCCGTCATCTTCCTTTCCGGTGACGTGACCGGCTTCTATGCCTTCATGGTGCGGAAGATCCGCAACCGGCTGGCCGAACTCGCCCCGGATCTGCCGGCGGATAAGATCGTGATGAACGCCACCCACACCCACACCACCGGCGATATCGCGGGCATGGCCAAGGCCGGCGTGGACTACCCGTGCGATCTGGAACGGATGCCGACGGAGGAATACCAGGAGTTCTTCGTCTCCTCCGTGGCGGCGGCGATCATCGAGGCCTGGAACAGCCGCAAGCCCGGCGCCGTGGCCTGGGGATACGGCTTTGCCGTAACGGGACACAGCCGCCGCACGGTCTACTTTGACGATGTCTCCAAGCGCGCCGGGTCCAACAACGCCCCCGGAGTGCGTGTCGATGGCCATGCCCAGATGTATGGCAACACCAATGACCCGATATTCAGCCACTTCGAGGCCGGGGCCGATCACTTTGTCAACTTGCTCTACACGTTCGACGCCGCGCACAAGCTCACCGGCGCGATCATCAATGTCCCGTGTCCCTCGCAGTGCTCCGAGCACGAGTGGGCGCTTTCGGCCGATTTCTGGCACGAGGTCCGGCAGAACCTCCGCCGTACGCACGGCCCGCTCTTTATTCTGCCGCAATGCGCCGCCGCCGGCGACATCTCGCCCCGCCTCCTGCACTACCGCAAAGCGCAGGAGCGCCGCTTCAAACTGAAGGCGACGACCGAGCGCCAGGAGATCGCCGACCGCATCACCGTCGCGTTCGACGAGGTGCTGGCCTGGGCGGCGAAGGATATCCGCGATGCGCTGCCCCTGAAGCACGAGACGCGCCAAATCGCGCTCGAACGCCGCCGGATCACCACGGAGGAATACGAAGCGCACGTCAAGGCTCTGGAGGAGATGAATAAGGAGACATTCGCCACACAGGGGACCCCAAAGCAGCGCGTGATGCACGATTCGGTCCTCGCCGCGCGCCGCAATCGCGCCCGCCTGGTGATCGAACGTTACCGGGTGCAGGACAAGGAACCCACGATTCCGATGTGCCTGCATGTGGTCAAACTCGGGGAGATCGCGTTCGCCTTCAATCCCTTCGAGATGTACATGGACTACATGCACCGCATCCAGGCGCGCAGTCCATTTGAACAGACGTTCATCGTCCAACTGTCGGGCGACGAGATCTCTGCCAGCTATGGGTACCTAGCCACGGATCGCGGCGTTTGGGGCGGCGGGTACAGCGCGTCGCTGTACTGCAATCACGTCAGCCCTGCCGGTGGCCAGCAACTGGTTGAGGCCACGCTGGGACTGCTCAAACAGGAGTGAGCTGCCTGTCTGATGATGGAATCGTTCATTCGTAATCATAATCGTTGGGGGCGCGTGCAGAACTTCCGGTTTGTGCAAGTGAGGGTTCGGGGTTCGGGGTTCAGCCGCGCCACTGGCGGCCGCCAGTTGGATCAAGCAGGAGAACCAACTTTGTCGTGAGCTTTGTCGACAAAGTTTACGACAAAGCTCGCGACAAAGGTTCTCAGGCCAGGGGGTGTTTTCAGTCTGAACCCTGACTCCTGGC
>CAYVKQ010000130.1:0-7932 GCA_964451945.1 uncultured Lentisphaerales bacterium | reverse complement strand
CCTACGACGACTACGCGCGCAACCCCCAGACCGGCAATTTCGTTCTGATCGACCGCCTCACCAACGCCACCGTGGCGGCGGGCATGATCCTCGGCCGCAAGGTCGCGCCCGCTCCGGGAAGCGACGCGCCGGCCGCGCGGAACGTCTCGCGCGAATCCTCCCTGGTCTCGCGCGGGGAGCGCGAACGGCGCCTGCGGCAGCGCGGCGTCACCCTGTGGCTGACGGGTCTGAGCGGCTCGGGCAAGTCGACGGTCGCCAAGGCGCTGGAGCGGGCGCTGGTGGAGGAGGGGCGCGTCTGCTACCTGCTCGACGGCGACAACATCCGTCACGGCCTGAACCGCAACCTCGGTTTCTCGGCCGAGGACCGCGCCGAGAACATCCGCCGCATCGCCGAAGTGGCGCGGCTGTTCAACGACGCGGGCGTGATCGTCGTCACCGCCTTCATTTCCCCCTACCGCAGCGACCGCGACAACGCCCGCGCCATCATTGGCGCCGACCGCTTCATCGAAGGGTACGTGAGCACGCCGCTGGAGGTCTGCGAAGCGCGCGATCCCAAGCAGCTCTACCGCAAGGCGCGGGCGGGCGAGATTCTGCAGTTCACCGGTGTGAGCGATCCCTACGAGCCGCCGGAGAACCCCGCCATCATCCTCGACACGTCGTCGCTATCGGTGGAGCAGAGTGTGAAGCTGCTGACCAACCAGTTGCGCCTTTGCGGCTGCTTCGACGCGGCGAAGGAGGGCGGCGCGTGAGCGGTGCCCCGACTCTACAACCGCCCGACGCCTGGCCGTCGCTGCTGCGGGTCGCCCTCGAAGCCGCCTTCGATGCGGGTGAGGCGATCCTCGCCGTCTACCGGCGCGAGATCGCGGTCGCTTTCAAGGCCGACCGCTCGCCGCTGACCGAGGCCGACCGAGCGGCGCACCGCGCGATCGCGTCGCGGTTGCGCGAAACGGAACTGCCGCTGCTCTCGGAGGAGGGCGCGCAGGTTCCGCCCGCGGAGCGGGCGCGCTGGCGGACGCTCTGGCTGGTCGACCCGCTGGACGGCACCAAGGAGTTCATCAAGCGCAACGGCGAGTTCACCGTCAACGTGGCGCTGGTCCGCGAGGGGCGACCCGTGCTGGGCGTGGTCTATGCGCCCGTGCCGCGGGACCTCTACGTCGGCGTCGCGGGCGTTGGCGCGTTCCGCGCCCCAGGCATCGCCGCTGCCGGTGCCGCCTCCTTGGCGCAGGCCTGCGGTGGCGGGCGCATCGGGGCGCCGCTCACGCCGCTGGCGGCTGCCCCGCTCGCCGACGGTCCGCTGCGGGTGGTCGCCTCCCGGTCGCACGGCTCGGCCGAGACCGACGCCTTCATCGCCGAGCTCGGGCGCGGCAGCGGGCGCGCGGTCGAGACCGTGTCGCGCGGCAGCTCGCTGAAGCTCTGCATGATCGCCGCGGGCGAGGCCCACCTCTACCCGCGGCTGGCGCCGACGATGGAGTGGGACACCGCCGCCGCGCAGGCGGTCGTGACCGCCGCCGGCGGCTACGTGGCGGTGTGCGATGCCGCCGCCCGCGCCGCCTTCGCCGCCCGCGGCGCCGCGGCGCTGTTCGAATCCCAACCCGTGACCTACAACCGCCCCGACCTGCTGAATCCCTGGTTTGTCGCCCTCCACCCGTCGTTGAGAACCCTATGAGCACCTACCACACCACCCACCTGCAGCAGTTGGAAGCCGAAAGCATCCACATCATCCGCGAAGTCGCCGCCGAGTTCGAACGGCCGGTCATGCTTTATTCGATCGGCAAGGATTCGTCGGTTATGCTGCGCCTGGCGCAGAAGGCCTTCTATCCCGGACCGATCCCGTTCCCGCTGATGCACGTCGACACCCGCTGGAAGTTCCGCGAGATGGTGGCCTTCCGCGACCGCATGGCGAAGGAGGTGGGGTTCAAGCTGCTGGTCTGGACCAACCCCGAGGGGATCGAACAGAACATCAACCCGATTGACCACGGCTCCGAGAAGCACACACAGGTCATGAAGACCGATGGGCTCAAGCAGGCGCTCGACCACTATGGCTTCGACGCCGCATTTGGCGGTGCGCGGCGCGACGAGGAGAAGTCGCGCGCCAAGGAGCGGATCTTCAGTTTCCGCAACAAACGCCATCAGTGGGATCCTAAGAACCAGCGTCCCGAGCTGTGGAACCTCTACAACAGCCGTGTCAACAAGGGCGAGTCGATCCGCGTCTTCCCGCTCTCCAACTGGACCGAGCTCGATGTCTGGCTCTACGTCATGAAGGAGCAGATCCCCGTGGTGCCGCTCTATTTCGCCAAGGAACGTCCGGTGGTCAAGCGGAGCGGCACGTGGATCCTGGTCGACGACGACCGTCTGCCGCTCGAACCGGGCGAGCGTCCCGAGATGCGTCGCGTCCGCTTCCGCACGCTGGGCTGCTACCCCCTGACCGGCGCCATCGAGTCGGACGCCGACACGATTGAAAAAATCGTCGAGGAGATGATCCTGGCGCGGCAGTCGGAACGCCAGGGGCGCATCATCGACTACGACGGCGCCAGCAGCATGGAGGAGAAGAAGCGCGACGGCTATTTCTGAGGGGCGCTTGTAAACCCTCCGGTTTGTGCAAGCGGAGGGTTCGGGGTCCGGGGTATGTTTTCAACCTTCTTGGCATCCTGGACCCTGACTCCTGGCGCTGGCAGGGGTTCTGCGGGCGCTTCAATCAAGAACCCGGCACGTCTATCACGGATAACCGGAGGAGGAGTCCCATGGAACACGCAAAGAGGCGGATTGCCCGAACGGGCTTGATTGTGCTGTTGGCGTCGGCGGCGAGAGACGCTTCGCCCCAGACTGAAGCCTCGGCCGCGCAGGCGGTCCGATGGCTCGCCGCGCGAATGGACATGTATCATGCCCGTTTCTACGTCTACGAGGATGCCGATTCTGCAGGCAATCATTTCCCGGTCAAAGGCGCGTTTGCGGGCGGTGGCGCCGGGGTTTCAGACGTCACCGCCGACGAAGCCTGCGCACTGGCGCCGTTTTCCGGCGCCACCTGTATCGAATCCCGTTTCCGCGGAGCGGCAGGTTGGGGTGGATTTGCCTTTCTGAATGGTGTGATGCCCGCGGGGGAGACCGCTCCGGCGGCGAACTGGGGCACCGAACCGGGAGCGGGATTCGACCTGACGGGAGCGTCCCGGTTGAGCTTCTACGCGCGCGGGAGGGAGGGCGGCGAGCAGGTGGAATTTTTCATGGCCGGAGCCGGCTGGTCGGACGACGGTCGCCGGTTGGCGCCACATGCCGACTCTTCGCCCAAAATCTCTTTGGGAACGGTTGCGCTGACGGCTGGTTGGGAACGCTATACGCTGAACCTGAAAACGGCGAACCTCCGTTCGGTGCTGTGCGGTTTCGGCTGGGGAGCCAGCGCGCTGCGAAACGGCGGCCGCGAGGTCGTCTTCTATCTGGACGAGATCACCTACGACCTGCCGCGGCTCGGCGAGCCGCGTTTTCTGCTGAGCTACCAGACGGTCCCGGGGGACCACGCCTTCGACCGGATGGCCCGGAACACCGCATATCTCTACGACAACGCCGTCGCCTGCATCGCCTTCCTTGCTGCGGGGGAATACCGGCGGGCATGCCTGATTGCCGATGCCATGGTCTACGCGATGGACAACGACCGCGACTATGCAGACGGCAGACTCAAAAACGCCTACCAGGCGGGCGATCTCGCACTTCCCCCGGGATGGTTCACCGGCAACAGGTTGAGGACGGCGCGGGTGCCCGGGTGGACCGATCCGGCGACAAGGCGCTGGTATGAAAATCCAACGCACGTGGGAATCACTGTGGGCAACCAGGCGTGGGCGATGATCGCCCTGCTGCAATGCTACGATGCGTCCGGCAAGACTGCCGGCCGCTATCTCGATGCCGCCGTCCGGTTGGGCGAATGGATCGAACGGTTCTGCCGCGATGCGGAGGGACCGGGCGGGTACCTTGCCGGGTACGAGGGATGGAAAGGGGAACACGAAACGCGGCTCACGCACAAAAGCACCGAGCACGCGGCCGATCTCTATGCGGCCTTTTCCCTGTTGCACCGTCTGCTTCCGGACGATGCCCGCTGGGGCGAGCGCGCGGAACACGCGTATGCCTTTCTTGTCCGCATGGTCGACCCCGCGGGCGGGTTTTTCCGCACGGGAACGGAAGCGGACGGCGTTGCATCCAGCGTCCTGATGCCGACGCTGGATTGCCAGATCTGGCCGCTACTGGCGCTCGGTGCGCGCGGCGTTCCCTTTGCGGGTGCGCTCGACACGGCATCGGCAACCATGCGATCGGGCGCGGGATTCTCATTCGGTTCCTTCGACACAAGCGGCGCGTGGATGGAGGGGACCGCGTTCACCGCGGCGCTGTACGGCTCTCTCGGCGAGACGGCGGCACGCGACGAACTGCTCCGGTTCCTGGAGCAGGGGCAGGATGCCTCCGGGGGGATGGTTGCAACCGAGAGGGGTTCGCACAACACGGGCATCCATCTTTCCGATGGTTCCGAGTGGCTTTACTACCGTCGCCTCCACGCCGCACCGACGGCCTGGTATGTCCTGGCCGCGCTGGGAGTCAATCCCTATGCACCGCTGTCGGAACAATCCCCCTACGGGAAACCGCTGACAGTCGGGACAAGGGTGCGGCTGCCGCTTCCGCTGGCGTTTGCGGACGATGCACAGGTAACGGTCAAACGACTTCCGAAGGGACTCTCCTTCAATGCCGGGGCGCGCGTACTGGAAGGCGTGCCTGCCAAACCCGGCGTGTATCCCGTGTCCTTCACGCGCTCGGATCGCGTTTCCGAGACGGTTTCGTTCACCGTGGCGCCGCTTCCGCCCTGGGCGCAGGGCGTGTTCGACGGCTATGACGAGCATGGCGGTCTGGCAACCATGACCATAACGGCGGCGGGCAGGATTTCCGGAAAGATCGTTCGCCCGGGTGGGCGGTATGTGTTCACCGCCTGCGGGTTTTCAGCCGGGAGTTCCTCCGGCACGGGTTTCACCATTGAATCCGCTGCGCGAGCAGGCGGGTCCATCCTGCCGCTTTCGCTGCGCATCATTCAGGCGGACTCGCGTCCGGTGCTGGGAATCGCGAGCGGGACGCTGGAGGAAGAGGAGGGCCGGGTTGTCCTGTATCGAAACACCTGGCGCGAATCGGCCGCGCCGCTTGTCCCATGGTCCGGCTACTACACGGCCGCGCTGCCTGGCTGCGAAGCGTACGGCAGCGGTTATCTGGCGTTCACGGCAAACACGCGCGGCAAAGTCAAAACGGCGGGAAAACTGGCCGACGGCACCGCAGTCTCGCTTTCCGGAACCTTGCTTCAGGACGATGCCGGACGCCTCTTCGTGCCGGTCTACGCCGCGCCGGCATCCTACCAGGGTGGGAGTCTCTTCGGGCTTGCCGAACTTGCCGCCGGCGCGGCCGGCGCGGCCGTGGTGCGACCGTTGGACGCAGTGCCGTTCGTCTGGTGCAACCGGAACCCGAAGGCGACGCCACGCTTCGGCGAAGGGTTCGAACGGCATCTGGCGCTGACCGGCGGGTGGTATGCAAAAGACGGAGAGATCGGCGCCCACTACGCCGGCCGTACACTGACGGCCGAAGCCGACGCGGATGCGGTGCCGCCGGTCCTTGCTACGGGCGGTTCGCGCGACAGCGCCGCCTGCTGGGACCCGTCGGGCATCGTGCTGACGCCGACCTTGCGCGGCAGTGCGATGACGGGACTGGCCGCACCCCCTCCCGCCAAACCGACCGACCCGGACGGGAACGGCGTCTGGGACTACGGTGCCGTGAACACGACGGGAATGAAAATCTCGCTGACCCGGGCGACCGGCCTTTTCAAGGGTTCATCGTTGGTCTGGTTCGACACCGCCGCCCGCCGGCACCTGTCGAAGCGTGTGACGTTCCAGGGCGTGCTGACGCCCGCACGCGAAGTCCCCGAAGATGGCATCGCGGGGCGCGGGTTCTTTCTGTGGCCCGTCACGGCGGCGATCGCCG
Source organism: uncultured Lentisphaerales bacterium (assembly GCA_964451945.1). Lineage (GTDB taxonomy): Bacteria > Verrucomicrobiota > Kiritimatiellia > RFP12 > JAAYNR01 > JAAYNR01. The sequence continues at coordinate 1,941 of CAYVKQ010000130.1, read as the reverse complement.
ACTCCGCCGTCACGTACACCTGCAAGGAATCCTACGACTTCAGAATCAGGGAACAGGCGGCCGATGAGTAATCCTGCGCTCGCGCCCGACATGGTCGGATGCGCAGAGGAGGGGGAGAGAGAAACGCCTGTTACCTGAACTGTCGGGACGACCTCCGTGACGGCCGCCTGGGTTGTGCAAGACCCGTTTGATACGATCCGCTTCGCATCTGGAACGGCTGCCGGGCTCAGAGTTCCAGTTCCCCCTGCCGCGGCGCGCCATCGCCCGCTTCGCGGACGATGGCGGCGAGGCGGGGATAGGCTCGGACCAGGTCGGCGGGTGCGTCGACCTTCCGGCCGGCGATCGCGCCCTTGAGCTCCAGCGCGTTCAGCACCGCCTTCCCCTGGTAGTGGTTGTTGGCGACGAGGGTCACCGACTTGGCCCGCTGGGCGATCTCCACCACACGCTGCAGGATGCCGTCGAGTTCCGATCCGCCGTAGCAGTAGTTGTAGGCTTGGTCGCGGCCCGCCTTGCTGTCGAACCACGCCGCCGTGTTGCGCCCGTGGAGCCGGAGGTAGGCGTGTTCGCCGATCCCGGTGACCGGCAGGGAGAATGAGTTCCCGGCCAGCGGGTAGTCGAGGTTGGCGAGCGTGACGCCGAGGGTGCGGAGATAGTCCAGTGCCCTGTCCTGCTGCCAGCTCGCGTGCCGCAACTCCAGGGTGAACACGGCGAGGTCGCCGAACGCCGCTTTCAGTTCCGCCAGCCGCCGCCGGGCCGCGGCATCGTCGACAAAGTCCCAGCGGAACTGGGCGAGGAGGTGGCTCAGGCGTCCGTTGGCGGACAGCGGTTCCATCGCTGCGTGGAACGCGCGGATGTCGGCCGGGCCGAATCCGGGACCATGGGTGAATATCTGGTGGAGCTTGGCCGTGAAGCGGAAACCGGGGAAGTCGGCCGTGCGCGCATGCCATGACTGCACCGTCTCCGGAGCGGGGATACGGTAGAAAGTGGTGTCGATTTCGATCCTGTCCACGTAGCGCGCCAGAAAGCGGAGTTTGTCGCGCTCGGACCGGGGATAGACGATCCCCTCCCAGTCGCGATAGGACCATCCCGCCGTGCCGATAGCGATCTCCGCCATGCCGGCAGTATAGGCCGGACGGGGCCGCCGGGGGAAGGCCGAAGTCACCGCCTTCAGACCAGTTTGCGCACCACGCCGCTGACCACCCCCTCGACCGCCAGCTTGCTCGCGGGGCGGATCGTCGCGTATTTTTTGTTGGCCGGTTCGAGCCGCACGTCCCGGCCCTCCTTGAAAAAGTATTTCATGGTCCAGGCGCCGTCGACGCAGGCGATGACGATGTCGCCGTTGCGCGGCGTCCGCCCCCGCTCCACCAGCACCGTGTCGCCGGGCAGGATGCCCGCCTCGACCATGGAGTCGCCATCGACCTTGAGCATGAAGGTCGCCTCGGGTCGGCCGACCAGATACTCGTCGAGGCTCATGGTGTCGAGCAGCGCCTCCTCGGCGGGCGACGGGAACCCAGCGGCCACGCTGCCCAGCAGCCGCAGGGCGCAGGCCTCCCGGCGACGCGGGGCTGCGAGGCGGCCCGTCGGCGTGCGGGCGAGGACGCCCGCGGCCACGAACCTCTTCGCCAGAAAGGAGGCCGTGTTTTTGGAGCGGACGTCAAAGAGCGCGCACAACTCGGCCAGCGTCGGCGCCCGGCCGTTCCGCCGGATGTAGTCGTTGAGGACCGGGATGCGCTCCGAAAGTTTGGATCGGGGTGACATGCGGCCAGTATAGAACGTTTGTTCTGGATCGTGCAAGCCGAATCTGCTACGCTGTTTCTTGAGACGACCGACATAAAGCCGTGGTCCGAAATCCCTGAACCCAGGACCCTCTTTTCAACGCTCCATCCTTCCCATGGACCCCCTCTACCAGGACTGCACCGTGCTGCACGTGGACGCCGACGG
>CAYVKQ010000129.1:0-7974 GCA_964451945.1 uncultured Lentisphaerales bacterium | reverse complement strand
TTGCGGCCGCGGATCGTGAGATGGCCGGAGGGACCGAGCGAGGCGAGGTCGCCGGTGCGCAGCCAGCCGTCGGGCGAGATCGCCTCGGCGGTCGCCTCGGGATTGTGGTAGTAGCCCCGCATGACGATCGGGCCGCGGACCAGCAGTTCGCCGACCCCCTGCGCGTCGGGGTCGGCGATGCGGACCTCGATGCCGGGAATGGGGCGCCCGACCGTCCCGGGGAGAAAATCGCCGATGTCGGTGAGCGACACGACGGGAGAGGTCTCGGTGAGGCCGTAGCCCTCGACCACGCCGAAGCCGATGGCGCGGAAATCGAGCAGCACCCCGACCGGGCACGGCGCGCCGCCCGAGATGATCAGGCGCAGCTTGCCCCCGAAGGCGGCGTTGACCTTGTCGTGCAGCAGCCGCCCCAGCCCGAGCTTCAGCAGCAGTCGCGCGACGGCGTTGGCCCGCAGCTTGCCGAACACCCGGCCGTGCAGTTTCTCCACCAGCAGCGGCACGGCGCACAGCACGCTGGGGGCGGTCGCCCGCATGTCGTCGGCGATCGTGCGCAGCGAATCGGCGAAGGTGACGCGGCACTGCCGCAGCAGCGGCACGATCAGGTTGGCCTGGAACGAGAATGAATGGAACAGCGGCAGCACGATGAAGAAGTTGTCCTCGGGGTCGATCCGCATCAACTGCAGGCTGTTGATGCCGTCGGCGGTGAAATTGCCGTGCGTGAGGATCGCCCCCTTGGGCTTGCCGGTTGTCCCCGAGGTGTAGATCAGGGAGGCGACCGTGTCGGGTTCGGGGCGGCGCTTGAGCCAGCAGGCGCCGGGGCCGTCGGCCGCGGCGGCGGCGGCGGCAAGGAGGGTTTCGTAGTCGGCGCAGTCCGCCTCGGCCGGTGCCGCCTCGCCGCCGCCGGCCAGGACGACGTGGCGGAGCGCCGGGAGGCTGGAACGGACCTCGCGCAGCGCCGGGGCGAGCGTCCGCGAGGCGAAGATGGCCGCGGCGCCGGAGTCGGACAGGATGAAGGCGGTTTCGCGCGGCTTGAGCTTGGGGTCGATCGGCACGGCGGTGATGCCGCAGCCGGCGAGGGCGCAGTAGATCTCCACCCATTCGGGGCCGTTCTCCATCCAGAGGGCCACCTTGTCGCCGGCGCCGACGCCGAGGGCGGCGACCGCCTCGGCGGCCCTGCGCACCCGCTCGCCGAACGCGCCGAAGGTCCGCTGCTGCCACACGCCGCCGCGCTTCACGTTCTGGTAGACCCGGTCGGGACCCTCTCGCACCGCGGTGTCGAGCAAATCACGTATCGTCATCTCCCCGCCTCCCCTTCCGGCCTATTTGACATCCAGCTGGTTCTGGTAGATGTGGCGCCGCACCTTCTGCGTACTGGTCCGTTCCAGCGGCTCGCGCCGGACGTCCAGTTTGCGCGGATGCTTGTAGTCGGCCAGGCAGCGGCACTGCTCGGCGACGATCTGGCGCATGAGCGCCTCGGCCTCGCCCCAGCCCGGCGTGTGGCCGCCGCGCCCGGCGGCGATTGTCTCGAGGTCCGGCACGAGGATCGCCCCGACCTTCTCGCCGACCTCGCCGCGCTCGCGGTAGCCGACGACCACGACATCGTAGACGCGGGGATCGGCGGCGATGGCCTGTTCGACCTCCTCGGGGTAGATGTTCTTTCCCTCGCGGTTGACGATCAGCGCCTTCTTGCGGCCGCGGATGGTGAGGTAGCCGTCGGCATCCATCGAGACAAGGTCGCCGGTCCGCAGCCATTCGCCGTCGAACACCTCGGCGGTCGCATCGGGGTTGCGGTAGTAGCCCTTCATCACGATGGGGCCGCGGACCTGCAGCTCGCCGACGCCCTGGGCGTCGGGGTCGGCGACGCGGATGTCGATATTGGGAAGCTTGTAGCCGATCGTGCCGGGGCGGGCGTCGTCGACGCGCGACAGCGAGACCACGGGCGAGGTTTCGGTCAGGCCGTAGCCCTCGATCATGCCGATCCCCAGCTTGCGGAACCCCTGGATCACCTGGACGGGACAGGGCGCGCCGCCGACAATGATCAGACGCAGCCTGCCGCCGAGCTGGCGCCGCACCTTGGCGCCGACCAGGCGGCCGAGACCGCAGCGGAGCAGGACCCGCGCGACGGCGCTGCGCTTGAGCTTGTCGTCGATCTTGGCATGCATCTTCTCGGCGAGCAGCGGCACCGCCATGAGGATCGTCGGGGCCAGTGCCTTGCAGTCCTCGCCCACGCTCCGCAGACTGTCGACAAAGCAGATGGCGCAGCCGCGGCAGAGAGGGACGATGTAGTTGGTGAGAAAGGCAAACGAATGGAAGAGCGGCAGAACGACGAGGAAGCTGTCGCGCGGGGTGACGTCGGTGATGACTTCGAGCGCACCCGCCGCGTCGCTGCAGAAATTGGTGTGGGTAAGCATCGCCCCCTTGGGCTTGCCGGTCGTCCCCGAGGTGTAGATGATCGAGGCGATGTCGCTGCCGGCGGGGCGGCAGGTCGCGTAGCGCCCCCCCTGCGCGGGGGCGGGCGAGGCGGCCAGCAGCGCCTCGTAGGACTCGGTGCGGCGGCCGGCGACGGCGGCCGGCCGGGCATCGCCGCCCACCAGCACCACGCTGCGCACCGCGGGCAGCGCGGGGAGGATCAGCGAGAGCGTTTCGATGTGCGCCTCGCCGGCGACCACGGCGACCGCCTGGGAATCCTGCAGCACATACGAAATCTCGGGGCCGCGCAGCTTGGGATCGATCGGCACGACCGTCACGCCCGTGCCCGCCAGCGCGCTGTAGCACTCGACCCATTCGGGGCCGTTTTCCAGGATCATCGCGACAAAATCGCGTTTCGGCTCCACGCCGAGGCGGGCGAACCCTTCGGCCGCCTGCGCCACCCGCTCGCCGAAGACGCGGTAGTTCCGCCGCACCCAGGAGCCGTTTCTCTTGAATACCAGAGCGGTGTTTCCGGGCCCTTTCGCCACCGCCTCATCCACCACCGTCCGAATCGTCATATGGTTGTCCTGTTGTAGAAACGCCTGCCCGGAACCCCGCCTGCTTCTTCTCAAACCGATCACCGTGACAAAATATCATTTTCTGTCACACCGTGCCACACCTGTTTTGGTCACGGCATGCCTTCCCATCCCCGCCCCGGCCCGGTTGCGGCGCCTCCCCGGGGCGCCGCCCCTCTTTTTACCCTCCGCTGTGCGCCCACTCCGTGGGCGCACACCCATCGTTCCGCCCTCACTTAACCCCGTCCGACATATCCACCGCCTCCCGCAGCGCCGCCTTTCAACACCCTCGTACACGCCCACTTTCTCCAAGACGCGCCGTGGGTCACCTGATGATGATGCACATGCCACCGAAGGCGGTGCGAGTGGCCCAGGGCGTGCCGCCGTAAAAGCCGAGGTTGAGGCGCCTGCCGTTGGGCGGCGGTTCACTCGTATAGTCGGCCGCGGGATCGCCAGCGTCGATCGCGGGGCTCCGCCCGCGGAAGACCAGCCGCGCGCCCGTCGTCTCGTCGTCGTAGCCCGTGCTGCCGCGCAGGTGGAAGTTCCATGCGGTCGGATCCGTCTGCTTCGCACGGATCACGCGTGAGGCATGGGTCGGAAGCTGGACGCCGGACGCGGTAAGCGCGCCGAGGAAGGTCTCCTGCGGCGTCACAAAAAGCGCGTCCGGCGCCAGGACGAAGTGATCGCCGAAGGTGACAGACCGGGAACTGGAGTTGATCACGTAGGGCGGGTTGACGCCGGCGATGAGCGAGTAGTCCATGTCGAACTCCACGTAGCCGTTGAGGCGGATGTCGGCCGCCGTGGGTGCGGAGGCCACAAACGTGCTGCCCAGGTTGCCCGAGAAGATCGAGTTCCGCACCCGGACGAACCACGTGGACGTGCTCTTGCCCTGGGTGACCAGCAGCGCGGCGGCGTCCTGGCCGGAAGCGTAGGAATTGTAGGCGAACGTGCAGCGTTCGACGATAGCCGTTCCGGGGCACGCATCGTAGTCGCTTCCAAGGAACGCGAGGGGCGCGGAGTTGCAGGGGTACGAGGAGGAAATCCACTGCACCGAGGAGTTGGCGGCGAAGAGGCAGTTCGAGATCACAAACTGGTGCGAGTGCGACACCGAGGGGTTCTGGCTGGCGACCGACGCGCCGGCGATGCAGAACACGGAACCGCCCGAGTGTTCTGTCATGCGCTGGCCGATGAAGCGGCAGCCCGCGGCAGTAACGTCGCGGCAACGCAGCGCGTAGACTGCCGTGCCCACGAAACCCTCGCGGCAGGGACTGCCCGTTTCGGCCGTGGATGTGATTGACTCGGCGAGTCCGTTGGTGACAAAGCTGCAGTCGTAGAGCGCCAGCGACGCGCCGGACGCATAGAGACCGTGCCCGTCGGTCCCGTAGATCATCGCGCGCCTGTCCAGATTGCCGTCGAAAAGGCAATTGTAAAACACGCACCGCCCGCTCGTCACGCTGGCGCCGCCGCCTTGGAAGCGGTTGGCACTGACATCGCTCCCGACGGTGGTGCTGAACCAGCCGTTGTCCGTGAAGCGGCAGTTGCGCACGGTGAGCGAACCGGCTCCCGTTTTGGTGAACGCGCTCTTGAGCGAACGGGTGAACACGAAATCCTCGATCTCCAGCGTGACGTCCGGGGCGACGCCGAAAGCAAGGCAGTTGTAGAGCTTGGCGCCGTCGATCGTCGTCCGCGCGCCCGCGACGCGGTCCGTCGCCGCGTCCTCCGAACCGGCGAAGCCACCGAGAATCGTCACGCTCTTGAGAATCTGCTGGACGGTCGGCGCCTCATCGCGCGCGACGTCGCCGGCGAACCAGATCTGGTTGCGCGTTTCCGTGATGAGGTCGCGCGCCTCGTCGAAGGTCGTGACCGCGTCCGCCCAGTTGTCGCCCGTGCCGGTTCCCTTCGCGGCGGGACGCAGGTGGATGACGTTCGCGCCGCCGCCGCGGCCGAGGAACACGGGCGTTTCGTCCGTCACCTCGTAGCTGCCGTTCCGCACGATCGGCTCCGCCCCTTCCGCGGTCACGATCACGCGCCAGTAGACGGTCGCGCCGTGCGGATAGTAGGTCTGCGACGGCATGACGACGACGTCGCCGTTGCCGACCGGTTCCTGCACGCGCACAGCCTGCCATCCATTCGTTCCCGCGCCCCCGGGCAGGATCGTCCCGAAGCAGAACGTCACCGTCGCCGCATAGGCGCCCGTGCCGCCCACCGTCACCGTGATCGCGGGCTGGGTGTAGTCATACGCCGGATTGACGGAGACGGCGTCGATCGCCGGCACGCCGCCCGACGGCGTCAGCGACGCTTCGGCGGTGCCGCCGTAGCGGCCGAGGTTGCGGCGGTTGCCGTTGGGCGCGGGCTCGTCGCCGACGGGCGTCGTTGCCGCGGCGCGGTCGATCGCGGGCGAGGTCGTCTCGTCCTGCGTGGAATGGTCGGTGCCGTTCCAGCGGCCCTGCACGGAGCAAAGATGCAGATCGAAGGCGCCGTTCGCCGCCCAATCGGCGAACGTCAGCGGCGCCTGGGCATCGGGATAGCCGGGCGCGGTCGACGAGATGTTCGCGATGTAGTCTGCCGTCGGCGTGGCGAAAAGAGGATCACCGTAAATCATGCCGTCGCCGAGGATGACGCCCGTGCCGCTGGCGGAGGAGGCGTAGGTGCCAAGCGAAGAGGCAAGGAGCGAATGGCGGAGCGTCACCGAGGAATCCACATTGGCGACGTAGACGTCCGCACCGGCCGAGTTGTATGTGGCGGAGATCGAGTTGCCGTAGATGATCGAGTCGCCGATATCGATAGTGCCCTTCGTCACCTGCAATCCGGCGGCGCACGTGATGGCGTCCACCAGGTTGTAGGCGATGGTGCAATTGCCGAGCGAGCAGGTGTAGGCGGCGGAGGACATGTTGATCTCCAGCGCGCCGCCGCGGGTGCCGTTGCGCGAGTAGGGGTTGTGGAAGTTGCCCGTCCAGAGACAGTTGGTGAAGGAGCTGCCATCCGAAGCGCCGTAGACGCAGACGATGGCGCCCGCGCTGGCTTCATAGTGGCTGCCGACATTGGCGATGAAGTCGCAGCGGAGCGCGTGTACCGGCGCCGAGTCAATGGCGAGCGCGAAGCCGTGGGTGCCGCCGCGGCCGGGCGCGGCCGTGAGCGGGCAGCCGTTGGACGAGAAGAGCGTATCCACGAGGTCGAAACGCTGGAAGGTCGTCACGTACGCGCCGCAGCCGCTTTGATAGGGCGTGTCGCCGCCGACACCGCACGCCGCCGCTCCCATCAGGATACGGTTGTCGTTGAAGACGCAGTTGGTGATGAGCAGCGTCGCGCCCGCCCCACCCGTCAGGTAGGCGCCGCGGCCGGTCAGCGTGCAGACTTCGGGACAGCGGCCGTTCCGCTCGAAACGGCAATCGCGGAGTTCGAGCGAACCCGCGCCAGTCTTGTAGAGGCCGTGCTCGCGCGAGTTGAGGAAGGCGAGCCGTTCAAGGACGGCCTTTCCCGACGTGTGCGCCAGACGGAGGATGTCCGCATAGGTCTCATTCGCGTCGAGGCGCGAGACCGTTCCCGCCGAACGCGCCGACGCGGCGTTTTCGGCGCCGGTGAAGCCCCCGCGGACCGTGAGCGCGAACGGCGACGCCGTCGCGGCGTTTCCGTCCAGAAGGAGGTCGTCCGCAATCCAGATTTCCGTCTTGCCGTCCGTCACCAGCGCCAACGCTTCGCTTAGTGTCGCCACCGCATGGCGCCAACTTTCTCCGGTTTTCGCTGAACCATACGCTTCCGCCGCGAGCCACACGTGGATGACGCCCGAACCGCCGCCGGCGGTCCACCACGCCGGATAGACCGCTCCCGTGGAAATCGTCGCCGCGCCGCCGGCGTTCGCGGTCTTGTCCGCGGCAACCACGACCACGCGCCAGGCGAAGTTCGAACCCGGCGCGTACTGCCACTTCGCCGACGGACTGAAGGAATCGCCGTTCGCACCCGTTTCCGTGAGGCAATGAACGTGTGTCCAGCCGTTGGTGCTGTCCGTTTGACCCGCTGTTGCACCGTGGCAGAGAAAGACCGTGGCCTTGTACATGCCCTCGCCGCCGAGGGAAAACGTGAAGTCCGGTTGGTCGAAGACGAATCAACCGCGGTGTTCTCGATCGTCGGCGCGCCCGGGAGCGAACGCGAGGCCTCGGCCGAACAGCCGTAGACGCCAAGGTTGGCGCGTACGCCGTTCGGGGCGGTTTCCGCGCCGACGGGCACGTCCCACGCCGCCGCGTCGATGGCGGGCGACATCTCCGAGTCGGTCGTCCACGCACCATACGCGCCCAGGCGTCCGACCGTCGAGCAAAGATGCACGTCCAATGTTTCCAGCCCTTTGTTGGCCTTGGTGTACGACTCCTTCGTATTATGCACGTAGAGCGGGATCGTCGCGGAAGCGTCGGAAAGGCAGGCGATGAAGTCGGCGGCGGGCGACGCGAAGAGCGGGTTGCCGTAGACCATGCCACCGGTGAAGACGGGTTTCGTGCCCGCGTTGCCAGAGTAGTTGCAATGCGCGCGCTCAGGCGCGCCGACAAGGCAGGTGTCGAGCGTGGCGGAGCCCGAGGCGGCAAAGAGATCGCCGCCGCCTTCGGCACCCTTGTAGCAGTCGAACAGGTTGCCCCAGAGGATCGAATTGCGCGCTGTGAACGCGCCCTTTCTCACGTAGACGCCGGCCGAGCCCCAGGCTCCGCGGTTGAAGTTGTAGGCGACCGTGCAGCGCTCAAGAATGCAGGGAACCGTGGGCGAACTGAAGTCAACCATGATCGTGCCGCCGCTGCCGAACGCCGTGTAGTAGTAGTAAGTGCCAAAGTTGCCGACGAACGCGCAGTTGGTGAACGCCGCGCCGCGGGAACCTTTCAGATAGACGATGCCGCCGTCCTCGATGCCGTTGTGGTTGACAACGCCGTTGCCGCGGAATGTGCAGCGCGTGGCGGCAAGCGGCGCTTCGGAGACGAAGAGCGCGCCGCCGTGGGTGTTGTCGCGCCCG
>CAYVKQ010000128.1:4453-8024 GCA_964451945.1 uncultured Lentisphaerales bacterium | reverse complement strand
GCAAGACCCGCTGCCCCTGGCCCGGCTGGGACCACAAGACCTACACGGTCGAGGACCTGGCGATCGGGCAGATCCGGTTCGAGGACGGCGCCATCCTGCAGATCGAGTCGTCGTTCGCCGCCCACATCGAGAAGGAAGTGATGAACTTCTCGGCCATGGGCGAGAAGGCCGGCTGCTCGTGGGAAACCGCCACGATCTACACCGATCTGAACGACCTGATGGTCAACGCCGTCCCCAATTTCGTCGGATCCGGCGACAACTGGGGCGGGCTCTTCAAGACCAAGCTGCAGAACTGGGTCGACGGCTGCCGCAAGGGCACGCCGCTGACGGCCTCGGGCGAGGATGGACTGGCCGTGCAGAAGATGCTCGACGGCATCTACCGCTCGGCCGAGGCCGGCAAGGAAGTCACCATCCAGTAAGGCGTCTCCGCGACGCCCGATGGCGGCATCGTAAGCCGCTGGAGGCGCTTGCAAAACCTCCGGTTTGTGCAAGCGCCTCGCTGTACAACAAAAAAGCCGGCGCCGAACAGGCGCCGGTTTTTTTGTTGGCGTTCCCAGACTCCCGAAAGGATTCCGCCATGCCGCGTGCTCTGTTGCTGCAGACTCCAGACTTCATTGATCTGAAACAGAAGACGACCCGCGCCCCCTACGATGCGATCTGGAAGCACCTGGTTGCCCGCTGGGAAGGGGTGGCCGCGCGGGTGAAGGAAGCGGGCAGGCCGTTCGACCAGGGCACGCTCGCCTGGCATGGTGTGACACCGATGGCGGTGGAAGCGGCCGTGATCTTCCGTCTCACAGGACGCGAGGACGCCCGCCAGTACGTGCTGGCGTGCATCGGCTATCTCATCGATGCTTACGGTGGCGAGGTCCCAACCGTAGAGAAGCTGCGTGCCATGTCCGGTACCAGGGCAGCGGGCGGTCACACCGCCCGCCCCAAAGTGCTGTCGCACGGCGAAATCGCGCTGGCGGCCGACATTGTGGGCGACGATCTGCCGCCGGAGATGGCCGAAACGGTCAGGCAGTTGATGAGACAGGCTTGCATCCCCTTCACCAATTTCGAGAGCGGCTTGACCGGCCACTCCTCCGGCGGCAACGTGATCCTCTGCCAGAATATCACTGCCGCCGTCTGCGCGTTGACGTGGGGCGAGGCCTGCGGAGCCGACGGCTGGGAGACAGTGGTCGACAACGCCTGCGACGAGGTGCGCCAGTACCTGCGCAACGGGTGCGATGAACAGGGCTTCCCGTACGAGGGCACTGGCTACGGCATGGAGGTGATGGGGTTCATCTTTCTTTTCTGCCACCTGCTGCGCGCCGCCCGCTGGCACGACGATCTGCTGCAGAGCGAACCCCGCATGCGCCTTCTACCCGACGCCTACCAGCACATGTTGCTGCCAGACGGCCGGACGGCCACCACCAACGATTCCGGCTGCGGCCCGATGCCGAAATGGTGGCTGCTGATGCTGGCGCGGGAATACGACCGTCCCGAATGCCGTGGCGAGTGGGAGTATATTGCCGGTCCCGCCCATCCGCTAATTCCCTGGGGTGACCGCTGGCCCAGGATGGCGCGCATCAAGCAAGCCGATCCCCGCGACATCGAAAGCGCCGACAAGACCCTGGTGATGACTTTCCTGCACTGGGATGCCGACGCGCCGGTGCGGCCGCTCACACAGTCGCCGTTGCCGACTGCCGTCTGCGCCACAGGAACCGGCACCGCGACTTTCCGCACCAGTTGGCGGTCCGACGCCATCTACGCCGCCATCCTTGGTGGCGGACGCAGCCGCGCCTGTTTCGGCCATGCCCACGCCGACTGCGGCCACGTCAACCTCTCCATTGGCGGCGAATACCTGGCGATCGATACCGGCCGCTACAACTGGCCCGAGGATCAGCACAGTGTCGTGCTGGTCGACGGGGCCACGCGCGCGTCGCTGCCGCCGGGCACGGGCATGGGGGACGATCACCGCCATGGCACCCTGCTGAGGCAGTTCCAGCGCCACCGCATGCTCGACGCCTGTGTCGCCGATGCCACGCCCATCAAAGGAACCGTGTGGGCGCTGCGCCAGTTCCTGTTTGTCCGCACTGGCGGAGACGACGCCTACGTGGTCCTGTTTGACAACATGAACAAGGACGATGGCCGCACTCCCTGCCAGTACTGGTGGCAGTTGCAGTGTGCCGACCAGGCTCGCGTCGTCCTCACGGGCGACACCACCGCCACGGTCCATGGCTGCAACGCCCGCATCGACTGCGCATTCTTCCAGAAACCAGAGGCGCCCGTGCTTGGCCGCCCACACACCTTGATGGTCGCGCAGGACACTAAAGAGTGGATCTGGCCGTACGGCAGAGACGATGACACCACCGCTTTCGAGCGGCTGAATGCCGCGGCCTTCGGCGAAGGGGTCTGCAGCATCCGCCGACCGCGTCTGCTGGCGATTCAGGACTCGGTGAGCTGTGTGATGCTCTCGGTCCTCTCGCCCCGACGCAAAGGACAGCCTGCGCGTGTTCTGCGCCAGATACCAGTGACCAACGGTATTGGTGTGGAAGTGAGCGGCGACGGAGTGACCGATACGATCCTGGCCGCGCCCGACCACAAGCTCATCCTGACCGACACGGTCAAGTGCTTCTCCGAATTCGCCGTGATCCGCCGCGACGAAAACGGTCAGCTTGTGGACACATGGACCCAGAGCGGCGAACCGATCCACTTCCGCTGAAACGCACGTCGCGCCGGCCTAGATCTTGATCTGCCTGGCGAGGGCCATCATGCGCGCTTCGACACTCTGGATCTCGGCGAACCCCTGCGAGCTGACGGGGTTGAGGCCGTTGCTCGCCTCCATCGAGGAGTCGGCCTCGTTGTAGAGCGAGGCGGGGCACTCCCTGAGCGCGGCGAAGAAGATGTTCCCCTTGTAGAGCGAGACCGTGACGGTGCCGCTGGCGTGGCGGGCGAAGACCCCGATCGCGGCGCGCGCCGCCTGGGTCGCCGGGTCGTAGTAGCGGCCGTCGTAGATCTGGTCGGCGACCAGCTTGGAGAGCTGCTGGAAGAGCGCCGTCGCGCGCCGGTCGAGCACCGCCTGGTAGACGAAGCGCAGGCAGGTGCCGAGCAGCTCCATGCCGGGGGCCTCGTAGACGCCGCGGCTCTTGGTGCCGACGATGCGGTTCTCCAGCGCGTGCTTCATCCCCACGCCGTTGCGGCCGCCGATGCGGTTGGCCAGCGTCATCGCCGCCACCGGATCGACGTCCTCGCCGTTGATCGCCACGGCGCGGCCGCGGACGAAGCGGACCGTCGCCTTCTCGGGTTTGCCGGGCGCCTGCATCGGCCACACGCCCATCGTCGGCGTGACGATGGTCATCGGCGTCTCGACGCTCTCGAGATCCTCGGCCTCGTGCGAGAGGCCGGCGAGGTTGCCGTCGGTCGAGTACTTCTTCTCCTTCTTGCCGGCCGGGGCGGGGATGCCGCGGCTGACGAGGTAAGCCGCCATCTGCGTCCGGCCCGGGAAGCGCTGCAGCAACTCGGGGTCGCGCCAGGGGGCGTAGACCTTCATCCTCGGGGCGATGACGTTGGTGTAGCGCTCGAAGCGCAT
>CAYVKQ010000128.1:0-4443 GCA_964451945.1 uncultured Lentisphaerales bacterium | reverse complement strand
GCCGCGGCCGGTGGCGCCGTGCGCCAGCACCGTGCACCCCTTTTTCTTCATGGCGCCGACGAGGCCGCGGACCGTCACGGCACGGCCGATGCCGGTCGAGTTCCAGTAGCCTCCGTCGTACATCGCCTGCGCCTCGATCGCCTCGAAGCAGGCCTCGCCCATCTCCTTCTTCAGGTCGACGAGGAGGGTGTCGACGCCGCACGGCTTCATCCGCTTGCGGATGTCGTCGATGTCGACCTCGTCGGGCTGGCCCAGGTCGGCGGTGAAGGCGGTCACGTCGACGCCGTTCTCGGTGAGCACCCGGGAAATCGTGCGGCTGTCGAGGCCGCCGGAGACGCACGCGCCCACTCGTTCGTGTTTCAGGTCGTTCAGAGTCAGAGCCATGGTTGCACCTCGCTTCTATTCCGCCGCTTCCGGGGCGTAGAGCTGCTCCAGCGCGTCGCCGACCATCTCCAGCGCCTCCTCGATCTCGTCGTCCTTGACGTTCAGCGGGGGGAGGAAGCGGACGACATTCTCGCCGGCGGCGCAGCAGAGCAGCCCCATCTCGCGGCAGGCGGCGACCACCTCCTTGGCCGGCCCGTCGACCGCGAGGCCGACCAGCAGCCCCTCGCCGCGGACCTCCAGCACCTTCTCGTACTTGTCGACGAAGGCCTGCAGCCCCTCGCGCAGCAGCACGCCCGCCTCGGCGGCGCGCGCGACCAGACCTTCCTCCTCGATCACGTCGAGCACGGCCAGGGCGGCGGCGCAGGCGAGCGGGTTGCCGCCGAAGGTCGAGCCGTGGGTTCCCGGCTGGAAGACGTCGGAGAGCTTGGGCGAAGCGGCCAGCGCGCCCATCGGCACGCCGGCGGCGAGGCTCTTGGCCAGCGTGAAGGCGTCGGGCTGGACGCCGTGCTTCTGGAAGGCGAACCAGTGCCCGGTGCGCCCCATGCCGCACTGGATCTCGTCGCACAGCATCAGCAGCCCCTTCTCGTCGCACAACGCGCGCACGCCCTTCATGAACTCGGTGGTCGCGGGGATCGCCCCCCCTTCGCCCTGCACCGCCTCGACCAGGACGGCGACGGTGCGCTCGTTGACCTGCGCGCGGACCGACTCGACGTCGTTGAAGGCGGCGTAGGCGAAGCCGAGCGGCAGCGGATCGAAGCCCTTCTGGATCTTGCTCTGCCCCGTCGCCGCGCACATCGCCAGGGTGCGGCCGTGGAAAGAGTTGCGCAGGGTGATCACTTCGTACTTGCCCTTCTCGTGTCCCCAGAGGCGCGCCAGCTTGACCATCGCCTCGTTGGCCTCGGCGCCCGAGTTGCAGAAGAAGCACTTGCCGCCGAGCCCGAGCTTCGACAGCCGCTGCGCCAGCAGCGCCTGGTTCGGCGTGTAGAAGAGGTTCGAGCTGTGGACCAGCGCGCCGGCCTGGTCCTGGATCGCCTTGATCACCTTGGCATGCGTATGACCCACGTTCAGCACGGAAATTCCGGCCGTGAAATCGAGGTAGGTCATCCCGTCGGCGTCGCGCACCTTGCACCCGTGCCCGCTGGTCACCGTGACCGCGGGGCTGTAGGTGGGCATGACGTACTGGTTGAACAATTCGGCAATATCCGTACTCTTACTCATCGGCAACAATCTCCGTTCCCACACCTGTTTTCGTAAACACTTCGAGCAGCAGCGAATGGGCCATCCGGCCGTCGATCAGGTGGACCTTGCCCACCCCGGCGCGGATCGCCTCCACACAACTGTCCAGCTTGGGCAGCATCCCGCCGCCGATGATGCCCGCCTGTTTGAGCACGGCCACCTCGCCGGCCCGCAGCGTCGTGATGAGCGAGTCCGCGTCGTTCACGTCCCGCAGCAGCCCCGGCACATCCGAGATGAACGCCAGCTTGCGGACCTGGAGCGCCTTGGCCAGAGCCGCCGCCGCCGTGTCCGCGTTGACGTTGTAGAGTCTGCCGTCCGGCCCGGTGCCGAGCGGCGTCACCACCGGGAGGAGCCCGGCGTCGAGCATCTCCCGCACCGGGCGCGCGTCGACCGCGACCGGCTCGCCCACGTAGCCCCAGTCGAGAGCGGCGCCCGTGGCCGGGTCGACGCCGCTCTTCCGGGCCACGGTGAAGATCCAGTCGCCGTGGAGGGGCCGGGCGTTGACGCCGTGCTTCTGCAGCAGCCGCACGACCCGGGCGTTGACCTCCTGCTTGAGCACCCGCTCGACCACGCCGATGGTCGTCTCGCAGGTCACCCGCAGCCCCTGGACGAACCGCGGCGCGATCCCGGCCTGCTCCATGCCCCGCGAAATCGCCTTGCCGCCGCCGTGGACCAGCACCGGCCGGATGCCGATGGTGTTCATGAAGGCGACGTCGGTGAGCAGGCGCTCGATCGCCTCGTCCGACTCCATCACGCTGCCGCCGACCTTGACCAGCACCACGCATCCCTTGAAGTCCTGGATGTAGGGCATCGCCTCGATCAGCACGTTCGCTTTGTCAATGTACTTCTGCATCGCATCCGCATTCCCGGGGCGCGCCGGCTAGGTCGTGTACTCGGCGTTGATCTTCACGTAGTCGTAGGAGAAATCGCAGGTGTAGATGGTGTCGGCCCCGTCGCCGAGGTGGAGCTCCACGGTCACGTCGAAGGCGCGGGCGCGCATCACCGCCTGCAGCTCGGCGAGGCGCGCGGCGTCGGCGACCCTGCCCCGGTCGTAGGCGCACACGTCGCCGTAGTAGATCTGCGCCTTCTGGTCGTCGATTTCGGCGCCCGAGTAGCCGGCGGCCGCGATCACGCGGCCCCAGTTGGGGTCGAGGCCGAACCACGAGGTTTTGACCAGCGCCGACTTGGCGATGGCGCGCGCCGCCTTCTGCGCGTCGCCGGCGCTGCGGGCGCCGGTCACGCGCACGGTCACGAACTTGGTCGCCCCTTCGCCGTCGAGCACCAGTTTCTTGGCGAGCTCGGTGCAGACGGCCGTCAGGGCGGCGGTGAAATCGGCCCACTGCGGATGCGCCGCATCGAGCGTCCGCGTCCCGGCGGCGCCGTTGGCCAGCGCGATCACGGTGTCGTTGGTGCTGCGGTCGCCGTCGACCACGGCGCGGTTGAAGCTCACCTCGACCGCCTGCCGCAGCGCCTGGTCGAGCGCCCGGGCGTCTACCGCGGCGTCGGTGGTGATCACGCCGAGCATCGTGGCCATCATCGGCTCGATCATTCCCGACCCCTTGCACATGCCGCCGACGGTGACGGCGCGGCCGTCGATCTCCAGGCGCAGCGCCATCTGCTTGTCGACGGTGTCGGTGGTCAGGATCGCGTGCGCCGCGTCGTCGCCGCCGGCCGGGCTCAGCGCCGCGGCGGCCTTGCGCGCGCCGTCGCGGATGCGGTCCATCGGCAGCAGCGTGCCGATGACGCCCGTCGAGCAGACGAGCACCAGCGCCTCGTCGACGCCGAGCGCGTCGGCGACCGCGGCCGCCATGGCGCGCGCGTCGGCCATCCCCTGCTCGCCGGTGCAGGCGTTGGCGCAGCCGCTGTTGAGCGCCACGGCGCGGGCCCGCCCGGCGGCGATCCGCTCGCGGTCGAGACGCACCGGCGCCGCCGCCACCTGGTTCGTCGTGAACACGGCGGCGGCCGCCGCGGGGGTGTCCGACACCACCAGCGCGAAATCCTTGCGGCCCTTGTATTTGATGGCGGCGGCGACCCCCGCCGCGCGGTACCCCCGCGCCGCGGTCACCCCCCCCGCCACCTGTGTGCTTGTTGCCATGATCTGCCTCTGCTCCGGCATCCGTTCAAAAAGAAATCAAAGTATGGCAAATCCGCACCTGGAAAGTCGATACAAATCCGGGTGCCTGCAAATGACGGGTGCATCGGGTTCGATCCCGATTGCATGCGGTTGCCTTCCAAGCCTTTTGCGGGTAATATCCCCATTGCTCCACCGAGATTGCACCGCCGCCTCGCGGACCACCCAGGATCAGCCGCGAGGCCACCGACCCGAGGACTGCGACCCGATGCCCGACCTTTTCAAACCCCTGTTCAGCCCCAATCTCCTGGCCCGCCGCCTGACCGGCTACGCGCCACCCGTGTCCCCGGAACTTGCGGCCCTCGCGGATCAATGGTCCCGCACGGCGGCGGATCCCGCGTTTCAATATTCGACGACTGCCGCTGGGTGATCCTCTCCAACTTCACCACCGTCCGCCTCTACAGCAAACGCCGCGGCCAGGTCTACGCGCACGCGTTCAACCTGGCCGATCTCGCCAACCCGGAGACCCTCCGCCTCTTCCGCTTCCTGCTCGACCGCAGGCGACTCCTCGGCGCGCCGAATCCGGCGACAATCCGGGGGCACGTCTCGCGACAATCGACACGTGGGCGACAGTGAGAGGGCACTAATGTGAAGAAGAAAGCACATGTCGAATGTCGAGACGTGACCCTATCAGCTTCCAAGCGCGCGCAAATCCCTGACGATATCGCTTTTTGTCATCAACCCTCACTCCC
>CAYVKQ010000127.1:7885-8166 GCA_964451945.1 uncultured Lentisphaerales bacterium | reverse complement strand
AATGGCGCGCTCGTCAGAAGGGTTGGTGCAAGAGGAGGGTTCAGGGTTCGGGGAGCGTTGTCAACCCAAACCCCAGCATCCTGGCTTCCGGCGCGTGCAGGGGGTTCTGCAGGCGTCTCAAAGAGAAAGCGTTGGGTTTGATGAGTTGCGCATCGCTATTGTTCGGCGGTGAGTTTTCGGATGACGACATTGCGCGGACACGGGCCGCCAAAGGCCTCTTGAGCCTGGAGATCGAGGTTGGCACTGCCTGCAATTTCCAGTGCCGCTACTGCTACGTCGGC
>CAYVKQ010000127.1:0-7875 GCA_964451945.1 uncultured Lentisphaerales bacterium | reverse complement strand
CTTTTTCAAAGCCAATGGACACATAGGCCGGCGCATCGGGCGCGTTTTTTGGCGTATTGCAAAGCTCAAGAATCTTGTCGTAGTTGGGCTCGTTGGCGGGATCCTCAAGATCCAGCCCTTCGAGGCCTACGTCGGCGACGACCACGCGCAGAACCCCGGCGACAAGCAGGAACTAGCCGAAGCGGACTTGCGCGGCGTGATCGCGCAGGCGCAGGCGCTGGGCGCGCGCAAGATCATCCTGCTAGGCGGCGAGCCGATGCTTTACGACTTCACCCCGGAACTCTGCGCCTGGATTCGCGGCCGCGGCCTGGGCGTGGAGATGTTCACCAACGGCACCCGCATGACGCCGGCGATCGCGGCGCGGCTGTTCGCCCTGCGGGTCCACGTCGTGCTGAAGTGGCACTCCGCCGACCGCCGCATCCAGAACTGGCTTTCGGGCGTCGACGACGCCGCCGCGACCATGGAGCAGGCCCTGCGCGCCCTGCGCGCGGCGGGCTATCCCTCGCCGGAGGCGCGTCTGGCGCTCAGCACCGTCATCTGCCGCCAGAACATCGCGGAACTGCCCGGTCTCTGGCAGTGGATGCGCCGCGATGGAATCGAGCCCTATTTCGAAATGATCACCCCCCAGGGGCGGGCCAAGAGTGGGGGAGCGGAGGCGCTGTCGCCGACGGTGGAAGAAACCCGCCGCCTCTTCGAGACGATCCAGGCAATCGACCGCGATACGTTCGGACGCGCGTGGGAACCACAGCCGCCGCTGCTGGGCAACCGCTGCCTGCGCCACTCCTATTCGTGCCTCGTCACCGCCGCGGGCGACGTCATGCCCTGTGTCGGCGTCGCCATTCCCGTGGGCAACGTCCGCCACAGGCCGCTGGCCGAGATCCTTGCGGAGAGCGAGGTCGTCGCGGATCTGCGCAACCACGCGCGGACCATCCAGGGCGCCTGCGGCCGCTGCGACAAGGCCGCGACCTGCTACGGTTGCCGCGGGGCGGCGTTTCAGCTGACCGGCAACTACCTGGGCTCAGATCCGCTCTGCTGGCGCAACCGGGACGGGGCCGACTGCAGCGCCCTTCCCCTCGCCGCCGAACGCCTGGTGCCGCACCGGCCGCCGATGCGGATGATCGACGCCCTGACCGCCGTCGGCGAACGCACCGCCACCGTCGCCGCCACCGTCGCCACCGCCAACCCCTTCTGCCGCGGGGGCGTTCTCGCCGAGGCGGCCCACCTCGAACTGATGGCGCAGGCCGCCGCCGCCCTCCACGGCTTCCGCACGCAGGTGCGCCACGACGGCGCCCCGCACCGCGGTCTGCTGGTGGGCGCCCGCGATTTCGAGGTGTGCGGAACGGTCCGCGCCGGCGACACCCTGACCATCTCGCTGCAGAAGGAGGCCAGCCTCGGCACGTTCGGCGTGCTCCATGCCGAGGTGCGGCGCGGCGACACCCTCGTCTCGCACGCGGAGTTGAAAACATGGCATACGAACTGAAGACACGCGCCCGCCTGTGGCTTCCCCGCGCCGCCGCGGCGTTTCTTTTCGCGGCCCTTTCCCGCCCCACGGCGGCCGCCGCCGATCCCGCGACCAACCTCCTTGCCCAGATCGAGGCGGCGCTGGCCGACGTGCGGACCGTCCGCACCCGCTTCGTGCAGGAGAAGCGTCTGGCGCTTTTCAAGAACCCCTTGGTCACGCGCGGCGTAATCCTGCTCGAAATGCCCGACAAGCTGCTGTGGCGGGTCGACACGCCGATCCGCTACGCGCTCCTGCTCGACGGCCGCCAGGCGAGGCAGTGGGACGGCGAAACGGGCAAGACGCAGCGCATCCCGCTCAACGGCAACCCCGTCTTCGCCGCCGTTACCGAGCAGCTACGCGCCTGGTTCGGTGGCCGCTACTCGCAACTCGCCGCCGACTACGAGATCGTCAGGCGTTCAGCGGAGCCCGCCGTGTTTGTCTTCTTGCCAAAAGAAGGGACACCGCCCGCTGCGCTGCTGCGGACGGTCACCGTCGCCTTCCGCGCCGACAACCGCTACATCTCCTCGATCCGGATCGACGAGACGGGTGGCGACGTCACCACCCTGACTTTCGAGGAGACGGCGATCAACACGCCCGTGCCGCCGCGGGAGTGGGAGCTTTGACCGCCGCTTCGCCCAGGCAGCGTCTCGGCCGCGCCCTGCGCACCCCCGCGTGCGTCGGCGTTGTTGTTCTAGCCGTCACCCTGCTGGCGGGCGCGTCTCTGCCGTTCCTCCGCTTCGACGGCCGTATCGACGCGATGCTCCCCGACCGCTCGGAGCTGCGCGACGTCTTCGCCTTTCTCCGCGACATCGAGGTCGCCGACAAGATCGTGGTGACCTTCGCCATGCGCGACGGCTCGGCCGACCCCGGCGCCCTCGCCGCCGCCGCCGACCGCTTTCAGGAGCGGCTCGATCCCGCCCTCGCCGTGCCGCTCCGCACCGCCTTCGAGCCCGGTGCAGTCGCCGACGGTTTCCGTCGCCTGGCCCGCCAGATGCCCGGCTACCTCGAAGCCTCCGATCTCGCGCGGCTGGAGGCCGACACCTCGCCCGACGGCATCCGCCGCGCGCTGGAGGCGCTGCGGCGCAAGGTCCAGCAGCCCGAGGGGCTTTTCGCCGCGTCGGCCGCGCGCGCCGACCCTCTTGACTGGACCGGACGCACCGTGCAGAAAATCGTGGCGGCGGTGGCGGCGTTCGGCTACCGCGCCGTGCCGGTCGAGGGCCACCTCATGGATCCGGAACGGCGCCATCTGCTGCTGGTTCTCTCCACCCCCGTCGGCATGATGGACACGCGGGGTGTGCGCCGCCTGCTGGCGCACCTCGGCACACTCACTGCCGACCTCCCCGCCGCCGTCGAGGCGCGCCTGGTCTGCGGCCACCTCCACACCGCGGGCAACGAGGCGGTGATCCGCCGCGACATCACCCTCACGTCGGTGGCCGTCACCGTGGTCTTCGCGCTCCTCTTCCTCGGCGTCTACCGCGACGGACGCGCCGGCTTCATCGTCCTCATCCCCTTCGCCGCCAGCGTCCCGGCGCTGGCCCTGGCCGCCGCGGTGTTCGATAGCTTCTCCTACATGGTCGTGGGGTTCGGCTCGGTGATCGCCGGCATCGCCATCGACTACGGCATCCACACCTACGTGGCGGTCCGCGGCGGTGGCGGCGACCGCGCCTTGCGGCTGCTCCTTCGGCCGGTGGCGCTGAGCATGCTGACCACCCTCTGCGTCTTCGTCGCCTTCTGTTTCTCCGCGATCCCCGCCTACCGGCAGTTGGGCGTGTTTGCCTCGGGCGCCATCCTGCTATCGCTTGTCTACGCCTTCTGGGCGTTGCCGCACGCGGTGAAGCCGGCGCCCTTTTCCCTGTTCCGCGGACGTGACGCCCGCGCCGCTGCCTTTACCCCGTCGCGCGCCGCCGCCCGCCGCGTCGCGGCGCTCGGCGCCGCCTTTCTGCTGGCCGGTGTGTGGCTCACCGCGCGCCTGCGCTTCGACGCCGACGTCGCCAAGCTCGACGGCACGCCGCAGGCGACGCTGGACGAAGAGGCGCGCGCCGCCGCCGTCTGGGGCGGCGGCGAGTCGCGGGCGGCGATCCTCGCCGTCGAGGCGCCCGACGCCGCCACCGCGCTCCGCCTCAACGACCGGGTCTACGACGGCCTGCTCGCGGCCGGGGTCGCCCCTGCGGCGATCTCCAGCCTGACGCCGGTCTCTCCCTCCGACGAGACGCGCCGCGCGCGGCGGCACGCCTGGTCCGCGTATTGGACCGACGCGCGCAGCCGCGCGTTCCGCGACGATCTGGCGCGTGTCGCCGCCGATCTGGACTTTTCCGACCAGGCGTTCGCCTCCTTCTGGACGCTCTTCGACCACTGGCGGCGCACGCCCGCTGCCGACGCCGCCGACGACGCCCCGCCCGGTTTTTTCGAACCGCTGCGCGAGCGCTTCCTCCACACGCGGGACGGTGTCGCGCGCGTCGTCACCTTCATCCCCGACGAGCCGCGCGCTCTGGCCGCGGCGCGGCAGGTGCAGCAAGCGATCCCCGCGCTGCGCGTGATCTCGCGCACCGCCTTCTCGCAGGCGCTCTCCACCGCCTTTTCGAGCGAGGTGCTGCGGGTCTCGCTGCTGGCCGCCGCGCTGATCGCCCTCGTCACCGTCGCGACCATCCGCCACGCCGGCATGGTTCTGCTTTCCGCCGTGCCCGCCGTCACCGGCGTGATCTGGGGCGGCGGCGCGATGGCGCTCCTTGGGCTGCCGCTGAACGTCTCGAACCTGGTCGCCGGCATCATCGTCCTCGGCCTCTGCATCGATTACGGCATCTGCATGGTCTACGCCCGGGCGCGCGGCATGAGCCGCGACGTGTTCCGCGCCGTCACCCTCTCGGCGGCGACGACTGTCCTCGGCGCGGCGGCGCTGCTGCTGGCGCGCCATCCCGCCTTTTTCTCGATCGGGGTCACGCTGGTGGCGGGGGTGGCTGCGGGCTACCTCGCGGCGGCGCTGCTGCTGCCCGCGTTGCAGACTCTCTGGCCGTGCCTCGGCCTTCCCCCCGCCGGAGAGGAGAAAGCGGAATGAAATCATCCGTCCTCGTTGCCGTACTCGCCCTAGCCCTTCTGAGCGGATGCGCCACCGCGCCGTTTGCCGACCCCGAACCGTACGCCGACACCGGCGTCGATCCGGCCCGTATCCCCGCCGCCTTTGCCGCGAGCGTCGCCCCGCGCTTCGAGCAGGTGAACGCCGTGGTCTTCCACTTCCGGCGCCGCGCCGTCACCGCCCTGGGGGTGGCGGCGGTCGACCGTCCGGCGCGCGCCTTCACCGTAACCTGCATGACGCCGCTGGGGGTGAAGCTCTTCGACGTCGTCTGCCGCGATGGCCACACCGAAGGGAGCTTTGTCCATCCCGCGCTGAAACGGTTCGGCGGCGACCTGGCGCAGGCGGCCGCCACCGACCTGGCTCGGGCCTATCTTGACTGGCGGCCGCCGCCAGGGGCGGTCGCCGCCGCCGCGCGCGACCGCCTGGTCTTTACGGTGGCCGACGCCGCGGGGACGACCGAATACCGCTACGCGGGGCGCGACGGCCGCCTCTCCGAGAAAGTCCGCATCGAAGGCGGACGCCGTCGCTGGAGCGTCGCCTACCGCGACTACGCGAAAGTCCCCGGGGGGCTCGTGCCGCGGGGTCTGGTAATCGAAAACCGGCAATACGGGTACCGCCTCGTCGCGACGGCGCGCGACTAGGAGCAGCTGCATGAAAATCCTACTGGTCAGACCCCATCTGATTCTCGATCTCTCCCGGCGCTTCCATTCGTTTCTCCACTTGGAACCGCTCGACCTGGAGATCGTCGCCGGCGGCGTCGACGCGCCGCACGACGCCGCGATCCTCGACCTGTCGCACGGGCGCCGCCCGTTCCGGAGGCTGTGCCGCGCCTTGCGCGAACGGCGTCCCGATGTCGTCGGCTTCGGCTGCTACTCGAACCAGGCGCGGGCGGTGCGCGAGCTGGCGGCGCTCGTACGGCGCGAGGCGCCGGCGGCCAAGATCCTCGTCGGCGGCGTCCACGCGAGCATTGCGCCGCAGGACCTGAACGACCCGGCCCTCTTCGACTACGTGGTCCGCGGCGAAGGCTCGGTCGCGATCCGCCGCCTGCTGGCCGCGCTGGCAGCCGGCGAAACGCTTTGCGATGACGGCGTGCTGCGCACCGGCGCGCCGGCGTTCGACACTTTCGCGGCGCAGCCGCCGCCGCCCCCGCCGGGCTACGACCAGGTGGCGCGGCCGCGGCGCGATCTGGTCGACCGCTCGCGCTACTTCTGCATCTGGTCGGGCGACCGCGACGAGCGCCTGCCGTCGCTCTTTCCGCGGGTCGCCTCGATGCGGACCAGCGTCGGCTGTCCGCGGCGGTGCAGTTTCTGCGTCGTCCACTACCTGGCCCACGGCCGCTACATCCAGCGCGACCCCGGGGAAGTGGTCGACGAGATCGCGGCCATTCCCGAGGCGTACATCTACTTCGTCGATGACGAAATGTTCATCAACCCGGCGCGCGCCGAGGCGATTGCGCGCCTGCTGCTGCAGCGCGGCATCCGCAAGCACTACATCAGCTGGGCGCGGAGCGACACGATCTGCGACCACCCCGGCCTCTTCAAGCTGTGGCGGGAGGCGGGCTTGCAGGTGGTCTACGTCGGGCTGGAATCGATGGATGAAGAGGCGCTTAAGGGCTTCAACAAGGGGGTTAGCGCCTCGACCAACCGCCGCGCCGTCGAGATTCTGCGCGGACTTGGCATCGTGCTGCACTCGGCGATGATCGTCAATCCCGACTTCACCAAGGAGGACTTCCAGAACCTGCATCGCACGATTGCCTTCCTGGCGCCGGCGGAGATGTCGTTCACCGTTCTTTCCCCCTCGCCGGGGACCGACTACTGGCGCGAGACGCGCGACCGCTTCATCGCACCCGATCCCTACGCGTTCTACGACTGCATGCACACGCTGCTGCCGACGCGCCTGTCGCTGCCGGTCTTCTACCGCTACTTCGCGATCCTCTACCTGCTGGGGTTCCGGCACAACCCGTGGCGCGCACACCGCATCCGCGTGCCGCCGTGCGACGTGCTGCGCCTCCTGTGGCACGGTCTGCGCACCGGCATCGCCCTCCACCGCCTCCACCGTGACTACCCGCGCGCGGCCCGCGCCGCCTGCGGGTACGGCGGACGCCTGCTTCCGCAAGCCCGCGAACCCGAAGCGAGCGGCAAGCAGTGAAGCCTTGCCGTAAGATGTGCCGCGAGCTGTGCCGACAAGGAGACCACCACGGCTCTCGCGGTACCGATCCCTGCTTCGCAGGAATTCGGAGAAATCGTTCGGCATGAACGCCTCGTTAAACCCTCCCGCAACGGCGCCGCAAGCCGCCCCCGCCTCCGCGGGCCGACTCCCCGACCCGCGGCGCGTGCTGCTCGTCCATCCGCTTGGCTACCGGGCGGGGGCGGCAGCGCGCGACATCGCGCGGCGGGCCAACATCATGCCGCCCGTCGGCCTCGCCAGCCTCGCCGCCTGGCTGGAGCGCCGCGGGTTCGAAACCGACATCGTCGACTGCAACGCGCACCCCGCCGCCGCCGGCCGCATACGCGAACTGCTGCTCGCGCGGCGGCCCGCGACGCTGGGGCTGAGCTGCACGACCGCCGGCTTTCTCGATGGCGTCCGCATTGCCGCGCTCGCCAAGGCCACCCTTCCCGGCATCCGCACGGTAGTCGGCGGACCGCATGCCTCGGCCCTCGCGGCGCGGGCGCTGGAGGGTTTCGACGCGATCGATTTCGCGGTGGTGGGCGAAGGCGAAGAGACGCTCGCCGAGCTTGCCGCCGGCGGCTGGGAGGAACCCGCCGAGGTCAAGGGGCTGGTCTACCGCGACCGCGGCGGCGCCGCGGTGTTCAGCGGCCACCGCGAGACGGCGCTCGCGCTCGACACCCTTCCGTTTCCCGCCTACGAGAAGCTCGAAGGCTTCCCGCGGGCCTACACCCTGCCGATCTTCAACTCTACTGACCGCACTGCCGCAATAGCGGAAGGATATGGCGCAAGAGTAGCCTTTGAAGGACATCAGCAGATATCAAAGGCACGTAATACAGGGGCAAAAAAGGCAAAATAAAAAACACCACGAAGCCCTAAAGCCTCATGGTGCCTATGTTTAAAATTGGTCGGAGCGGCGGGATTCGAACCCACGGCCTCTACCACCCCAAGGTAGCGCTCTACCAAACTGAGCCACGCCCCGAACACATTTGCTATTGTAGCGCTTTTCAACGAATCTGTCAAGCATCCATTACGGAAGCGCCGTCAAGATCGAGGGCAAGCAAGTGGTAAGCAGATGATATGCCGTGCGCTTGCAGCTCTGACTGCATGGCTGCGGCAATCCGTACACAGTCACAAG
>CAYVKQ010000126.1:0-8218 GCA_964451945.1 uncultured Lentisphaerales bacterium | reverse complement strand
TACTTTCAGAGGCAGCTCTTTTCGACGGCCGAACTTCGTGTAGCCGACAGCTTTTAGATTTCGTGGCCGCGCGGCAACATCTTTGGGCAATTGAATTCTCGCCCAGACAACATCGTTGGTTTCATGAGTGGCAGGCGAAACGGGCTCAACAGGTGGTTTCCCGTCAGGTGTTTTCACGTCTCCCCTCGGCAATAACCAGAAAACCGGTATCAGCGCCAACACCGCAAGCGCTGCCACCCATTTAATAGTGGTTGCGGCACGTGGTCGTAAAGCCAGCACCGCCAGGGATGCGTTGTCGAGATTGCGTCCGCGCCCAAGGCGCAGCATCTCGCGCATAATACGCCTCGCCATCCCTGACGCGGAAGTTGACACGGCACCTGCCGCGCGCAACTCGGTGCCGCCTATGTTGTCCAGCACCCCATCACTGGCCACAACAACCCAGCCGCGCTTCTCATTGCAGGCCTCTATGGCAACATCGAAGAGCTCTCCGCCGGAGGCCTTCTTGCCCACCGCACGGTGCAGCGCCTTGAACATTCTAGCGGGAATCTCCTCCTCGGCATGTCCCTCCTGCAGCATCCACCTTGCCACGGTATGCTCATCGGTCAGGCGCCTCGCGCCATCCCCGGAAATCCAGTAGGCTCCAGAGTCACCCACGTTAAGCACAAGCCGCCGCCGACCGCACTGCACCACCGCGCACAGGGTGCAGAATCCACCCGCATACTGAGCGGCAACCGCCGACTGGAGCGCCTCGGCCAAGTCACGCGCCCAGCCGCTGGCCGCCACCTGGGTCTCGAAGATGTCGGCACACGCCTCGCGCAGCGCTTTACGCAACATCTGCAAGGCGATTTCGGCGACCTCCGCACCGTGTTGCGCGCCCCCCACGCCATCCGCCACACACGCCAGAACGGCACGTGTGCCATCCCGCAAACGTACCCGTCCGGCCCAGACCCGGTCCTCGTTGGCACCACGGTCCATCTGGTACGAGAGATGGAACTCCCCGATATAGCGCATTGCACCCCCGTAAACCGATTGCGGCAGCCGCAACGGCTGCCGCAATCACTTCAATCAACCATGGCCACTAGCATGTGCGGCAGTACCAGAACTAGACAATTTCAAACTCCCAGTCCGGCATCAACTTAATGCGACTGCCGCGCTGCGCGGGAAGCGTCTCACCCTTTCGGCGGATCGTCTGGCCATCCACCGTCACGGGGTTCCCGCTATTGTTGACCACCTCGACATCGAAAATGGCCGGTACGGCATCACCCCGATGTGTGATCTTGGCATAGTGGCGGCTGCAATGCTGCGCCAGTTCTGGGCGGTCGTCCATGTGCAGCTTAATAAAGTAGCCCTTATAGTTGTCCACCGCCTTCCCCAGCAGCGTGCTGTTTCCCAGATAGAGCGTCAACCCTGCAGAAGTGCCGCCGGAGAGGATCTTGAGCGAGTAGCCGCACAACACCTGCGTCTGATCCTTGACGAGCAGCGAGGAACCATCTTCAAGCACATTCGTCTTGTTCGGATCGCCAAAGCCCGTATCGCGCGGCTTTGATTGCTGCTCTTCACCTTTGCCAGAGTTTGTTGACTTGCTCTTAGAATCACCGATATTGCCGTCACCATGATCTTTGTCAGTCTCACCAGACGTGGTGCTGGAACCGTCGGTTTTGCCGCCGCCACCCGATCCCCCTCCCCTACTGCCAAAAGCAAACATTGCGCCAAGCGCCAGAACCGCCGCTATGATGACGAGCCACATGCCATTCTTTTCCAGCCACGTTTTTGGTGGGGGCGGTGGGGGCGGCGGGGGCGGCGGCGGGGGCGGCACGACCGATC
Source organism: uncultured Lentisphaerales bacterium (assembly GCA_964451945.1). Taxonomy (GTDB): domain Bacteria; phylum Verrucomicrobiota; class Kiritimatiellia; order RFP12; family JAAYNR01; genus JAAYNR01. The sequence continues at coordinate 6,394 of CAYVKQ010000126.1, read as the reverse complement.
CGGTAGGAATCCACTTCTCAATCTCAGAAATTGTGGTTCGCCTGCCCATCTCCCAATCGCCCTTGCCTAGCGATGGCATAGGCTCGCCCGCTTTGTTGATCACAACAAATCGCCGGAAGCAGTTTTCATCAGCATACTGGAGCGGAGTGTCGTCGCCCGGAAGATTGAAATCCATCCACTCGCGCAAATCCGTCAAGCTCTGATCCTTTACTTGAAAGCGCCTGAACTCCTGCAAGTACGCCCGTCCAGCGATATCGACTTGCACGGTGCCCAATATGAAGATATAGTCGTTGACCATCGGGCGGAAGCCGGCGGAGCGCACATCGAACACGCCCCCGGCAGGACCGGAAATCTTGAACTGGTCCTCCTCGCCGGACTTACCCGACGTCATGCTGCTGACATAACCGATCAGACGCACGCGCTTCTGCCGCCAGTTCTTGGGGCTGCTTCGCTCGTCGTTCGGATTCCACTTGCTTAGCTCCTCGACTGTGGTATGCTCCCAATCACGGAAGGCGGTAACGGGGTCGAGACCCCCGCCTCCCGATTGGGCCGACACCACGCCAACCCAGCCCAGACACACCGCCAACGCACCGCCCAGCCAGCCGCGCCGTGCGGTTCTTGCGGTCACCCTGCCTGCTGCACTACTCGCTGTCTTCATGCCTGTATTCTCCTGTTTGCTCCAACTGTCTGTGAAACGATCCGCTTCCTTATGGAAGAAGCCGATAATCATGGTTGCGCCTCGTTGTTGCCAGCTTCCAGATGCTTGGCAAGCTCCGCCGCCGTGGTCGTGCGTTTTCCCTTTTCAACCCAGTCACTCACCGGAATCGGCGGCAAGCCCTGACCGGCGTCATTGATGCAAACCCGTGTCCGGAAACAGTTCTCGATGGCAAACAACTCATTGTGGTTGCCCCATTCGCGCACCTGTTCGCGGTTCACGTCAAACCGCTTAATCTCGCTGACGAAAATCCGCTCGTATGGATCGCTGAGATCGACATGTACGATACCGAGCAGCAGCACATCGTCGTTCGGCATGGGGCGCTGCCCGTAGAACCGAACCAGAATGGAACCTTTGCCATACCCCATCAGCATGTACGCATCCTCCGTCGTGGCATCGGAGGCCTTCGTCTCGGCGACATAGCCCAGAAGCATGACACGCTGGCCATCGAGCTTGTTGGCACTGTACTCGATGTTGGCAATGGTGTCCTTCCTCCAATCGCGCAAGATGGCTGCCGCCCCCATGCCGGGGGCGGCACCGGAAGCCGTGCTTTCCCCCGCGTTTTCAGCCCGGCAGATCGCGATTCCAAGCACCATCGCCACAGATAGCGCCAATGGGCGCAACGCCTTTTGACTGCCATACGTTATTTTTGACACGCTCATTGCACGCCCTCCTCATCGAAATCCACCAGAATCGGCAAGGCCAGCCGCAGGGTGGCAACCGGAAAACCGCGCTTGACACGGAAGGGCACGCAGAACTCCTGCACCCAGGTGCCGCCAGCCTGGTACTGGCGGCGGAAGGGCACGGCCGGCACGGCCACCATGCGATCCTCTTCACAACCTGCGCCTGATGGCGCACCTTCCGACTCAGTCTCAAGCACCGACCAGGCCGCGTCCGCTGCGTCCTCGACACGACCAAGACGGTGAAGATGCGCGAAGGCACCCTTCACCGGCAACGCCTCGGTCAACCTCTTCAAATAGTTCCAGGCCGCATCCGCACTGGATGCCACCCGCTTGTCCGACTTGCCCTTATTGTCGAGATCAACGCTCACATCCAGACTGCGGATCATGGTGGCCATGGCGACATGCGCCATCACACCCGCGCCGCGCAATTCAGCGGCGCATTGCGCATCCGCCTGGAGTCCGTCAGCAAAAGCCTTGCGAATGGCGCTACGCTCGTGATCGGTCAGCTCGCCGCAAACCTTGATCACCACCATGGCATCCGGCCCATGGGGAAGCCAGAGCCAGCAGAGTTGGCGTGTCTGCTTCGGTGTGATCGCGACTTCCAGCGGTGTCAGCACCGCCTTCTCTTTTTCCGTGACGCGTTTCAGAAAATCGCGATCCAGGGGCGGCAGACCATCAGGCGCCTCCTCGTTGAGCTTCCAAAGCAACGGGGTCTCCTCGAAGAACGTGCGGGAAGCCTCCGCATGGAAGATGCGCTGGTTGCTGTTTACCATCTGGAAGCCGCGCTGGATGGCCGCGACGAAATCCTCGGCCGAAAGCGCGCGACTTTTCGCGGCATCGCGGGCAACCGTCATGCCCGCAAGCAGTGTTTCGCCCCGCAGCAGCGAGAGATAGGCTGGGGTCATAGCCTCTGCCGACTGGAATCCGGGGCGCACCTCATCCACCACCGCCATGCCATCACCCTCGACCACAATGCGCCACAACTGCTGCCACTCCACAGGAATCTTCTGGTAGCGCACAGCTTTTCCGATCAATTCCAAATCGTCTATCATAGGAATCTTCTGGCACCGCAAAGCTTTTCCGATCAACTCCCAATCGTCTATCATGGGAGCCTTCGCATAAAGGTCCTGTGCATGATCCAACGTCGTACGCAGCCAGGCGGCCACGATTTCCACCATTCTGGGGTCATCCGCCCGCGAACCGCTTCTGCCGCTGCCAAGCTGCTTGATTTCCTGTGGAACGATGGACATCGCGTCGCGCACCTTAAGCGCAGCCTGCTGATCACCCTGCGCCACAGCGTTATCATATGCCGCCAGACGCCCTGTGGTGAAGGCCCACAGCAATGTCACGGCACCAACATCCATTTCGGCCGCATCCGGCAAATCCGACAGGCGCAGGCGCTCGAGCTCGGCCCGCGCGCCATCCAGATCCCCCTTCAGGGCCTTGGATACGACAGCCTTCAGCCATGCCTCCTTGACACTTCCAGCCAGCTTTTGCATCTCCTCTTCCGATGCCAGTCCCGTCTCGCGCAGTTCCTTGTAAACCTGCGCTGCATCCTGAAGCTTGCCAACCGAGAGCAAGTCCGAAATTTTACCACCCCATGCAGCACAAATCACTTCGACCGATTTCTTGACATCCGCCTCAGACGGCAATCCGGACTTGCGGAAAACCGCCAGAATCTTTGCCGCCTCATCCAGACTGCCGCGCGTGGCGACCGCCTCGATCTGGGACTGCCAGGCGGCGATGATCTCCTTGGCTGCCGCCGCGGCTTCCGCCGGTGCCAGGCTCTCCAGCTCCTCTTTCAGGGCCAGCGCGGGTGCATAGTCATGCGCAACCAGCCGTTCGCGGATCGCTCCCCGCAGCTCCTTGATGCGGGCGGCAATCGCCTCGGTGGGTTTCTGGCGCCGCAGCACCACCGTGCAGGCGTCGGGCGCGCCGACCCACCCTATCCTGAATAGGCTGGTGGCGGCATGATCAGGACGCTGCGTTTCCACCGTTGCGAGTCGCCGCTCGCCCACCATGTCAACGAGCAGCGCCAGTGACGTCTCGTATACCTGCGCCAGCGGCATCCGGTGCCCCCCGCTGCGTGCGTTGAGCCTTTCCCAGCCGACCAGTGCTCCGCAAGTCTCCCAGGGTTTCAAGCCGTCAAGCACCGCCGCGCGTGTTTCGACTACCGAGCCCATGTCGTACACGGCCACCGCCTGCAATGTCTGCGCGATGTTTGAATCTATACGCAGTGCGTTGTTGTGGGACCTGCTAAACTCACCCACCACGATCACAAGCGTCTGCGCGACCCCCGCCGGATCGACTTCGGACACCGAGGCGCGTAGGTTGCGCAACACGTCATCCAAAGCGCGGAAGCCCTTGTCGTAGTTTCCCGTGAGGGAGCGGATGAAACCGCGGGGATGGCTCTCTATCCACGCTTCCGACGACTGACGGAGCTTGCGCCATGCTCCATCAACATTCTCTACCGAATGCAGTTTTCCCTCGCATGGATCATAAAAACCAAACGAGACCGCTCCGGCAGCCACCTTGGACCAGGAAGCGAGCCCGCCAGCACCATGCACCCCGCCACGCTTATCTAATTTGTCGCAAAACCCCACTACGTCCCGGACAGGCGCAGACCACGTCATGATGACCCGGCAAAACGGGACTTTCATGGGATAGGCCGCCCGCCCCAGCAGGTAATCCCTGCCCGGCGTTGCCGCTGCCGTGTGGGCGGAAGCCCCGGCAAAAGGTTTCCCGTCGCTTCCCAGTTCCACATAGGTCACTTCCGCCGCCCCCATCCGAAGCGTGGGCTCGATCACTATGTCCAGCAATGGCGAGCGGCTATCGTCAAGTTGACGCACCACAAATGCGTCGGGCGCGACTTGCGCGCTCAAGCTTCCGTGGAACAGCACAACGGCACATGCAAGCGAGAACAGATGTTTCATAAGGCGCCCCCCACTTAGTCCACTACCAGCACTGCGCTGCTGATAGTGGATGACGGTCACAAACTGACTGCAACAAGACATGACTACCCCCGGCTGGATTACTTGGCCGCCTTCTCCTTGGTGGCCTTCTCCTGCGCCACCTTCTCCTTGGCCGCCTTCTCCTTGGCCGCCTTCTCCTGCGCCGCCTTCTCTAGCGTGGCCTTGCCACGATCACCTGCAGCCACAGTTGCTGCATCCTCATAGAAATTCTGCACATACAAGCGCCGCAGTCCGGGAGGATCAATAACCGCACTGATGAACCGCTTGTCAACGTCCCAATCAATCAGTGTTCTGGCTGCCGTCTCATCGCCGCCGATAATGATGCTGGCGCGCCCGGCCATCAGGAAGTCGAACAAGCCCAGCGCAGTGGCTTCCGCGACGTCCAGGTCGGTATGCACGAAGAACGGGTTGCCGAAGACGCCCTGGCGCGACCGAAGTTCGGGCGTCTCGACGATGAACGCCTCCGCGCGGAACACCTTGCGCAGCAGGGCGGCATCGCCGCCGACCAACTGGCCGTTGTAGATGATGAGCCCCGGAACGTTCATGCCGGCCTCCCCGTAGCGGATGTCGCGTGCGCCGTCGCCAACGAGGCCGTTGACATGCACCCAGAGGTATCCCGCTCCCTCGGGAGCGGAAGCCATCGGCGCATCCAGCGTCAGCAGATCAGAGACATAAATCTCGAGCGGGTTGGCGGCGGTGCCGACCTTGCGCGCATTCAGTTCCGCCGTGCGCGCGACCACATCGGCATTGCCGGCGCTGATGCTGCCGATCGGCACCCGGCCGTCGTTGTCGGCATCCACAATGTCGCCGTTAGGCACATCGAGTTCGAGATGGTTCCCCGCCCGCACCTGACCGGCAATATTCATGTCGTCGGAGACTTCGCGCAGGTAGAGATCGCGCCCGGCCGAGGCGTTGCCGAGGGTGCCGACATCCAGCAGCAAGGGGCGCCCGTCCGCGCCGATGCTGCCGCTGGCGGCCATCTGCAGTCGGCTGGCCCGCAGCGTGCCGTTGCCGTAGGTGATGTTGCCCGAGGCATCGAAACGCGCCGAACCCGTCTGCACATCGCCCATGCGGATATTGCCCGTCCGCGCCTCGACCGAACCGGCCTGCAGACGGTCGAAGGAGAAGTCGCCGCTATCCAGAGTGAACTGGCCGCCAACGTCGATCGTGCCCGCATCGAGACTACCGCCGATAATCACGTCGGCATCGCCGCCCGCGGCAATCGAGTTGGCATCGGCTTCTCCTTCGACCTCCAGATCGAGCGACCCGCCGGCCTCGATGCCGCTGACGCCGTCCCCGGCCGCGCGCGTGGTCGAATCGAGCCGGGGAACCTGTACCGCGACGGACGGCGTGGCAATGGAGACATCGCCCTGCTCCAGCAGCTGGATACTGCCGCCCGCCTGTGCCGCCAGCGTATCGGCATCGGTGACGATCCGGTTGCCCGCGCCGATATTCTGTCCGGCGATCAGCACGATCTTGTCGGCCTGGATGTCCAACGCATCCGCGCCCTGGCCATGCACGATGCGCCCGCGCGCATCGAGCGCTACGCCGCTACCGGCCGTGATCAGGGTGTTGATCGTGATGTCGCCGCCAGCCGAGTAGAGCAGATTCGGCGCGCCGCCGGCCACGTTGATCTCGATATCCCCACCCGCCTGAACGGTCTTGCTGCTGCCGGCCGAAACGGCCGCGTTCTCGGTCACCGTCCCGCTGGCGAGCATTCCCGCATGTCGTCCGGCATCGACGGCGGCGTTCACAACCAGATCGCCGCCCTTCGCCGCCAGCAGCACGTCGGCTGTGCCGGCCTTGACGCCACCAGCCGCGTCCGCTGGGTTCGCCGCTCCTTCGTTGACCGTCAGATCACCGGCGATCGTCTCCAGCTTCGCGTACACACCCGCGCGCAGATCGCTCTGGTCGCCCGCGCCGACGCCCGGAAGCAGACTCGAATCCAGACCGACCCGGTTCACGCCCGCGAACGCCACGTTGTCCACCGTCACGTCCGTGCTCTCGTACAGGTAGGCGCTCCC
>CAYVKQ010000125.1:0-8240 GCA_964451945.1 uncultured Lentisphaerales bacterium | reverse complement strand
ACATCCGTGCAGACGCCGGCATCGAGCAGGCGTTCCGCGTCGGCGGCGAGTTCGGCTTCGTGACCGCGAAGCAACGGCATCACGTGGAAGGTCTTGAGTTGGGTCTTCATATCCAAGTCCTTTGGGAGAAGGGGGGAGCAGCCCTACATCCACCCGTTTTCGTAGCCGGTGGTGTACATCGCGACCACGTTTTCGGGCGGACTGACCGCCTGGATGTTGTGGCAGGGGGCGAGGATATAGCCGCCACCCTCGCCGAGAATCCCGAGGTTGTCCAGGACTTCCCGCCGGACATCCTCGACGGTTCCGAAGGGAAGGGTCTCCTGGTTGTCCACCCCGCCGTGGAACACGAGCCTGCCGCCGAAATCGCGCTTCAATCCCCCGCGGTCCATGCCGTGGCAGCGCCATTGGACCGGGTTCAGCACGTCGGCGCCGATCTCGATCAGATCGGGAATGACCTCACGGATCGCCCCGTCGCTGTGGGTGAAGACGAACGCTCCGGCATCATGCGCCAGACGCATCATCCGCTTCATGCGCGGCAGCAGGAATTCCCGAATATGGGCGCGGGAAAACAGAAGGGATTCCTGCGAGCCCATATCCTCGGCGATATACGTGATCATGACGCGGCCGGGAATCTGCTCAAAGATCCGGGCTGTGCCCTCGTAGGCCAGATGGAAGAGGCGGTCCAGGCAGTAATGCACCATTTCCGGGTTCAGGGCGAGGTCCATGTAGGCCTGCTCCTGGCCGCGGAGATTGCAATAGGCGAGAAAAGGTTCGGAACCGCCGCCGCGAAGCGGCACGTCGTCATGCCCCTTGACCGCATCGGCTATCCGCGAGTAGTCCCACCAGTCGGGATCCGGCCACGTGTACCGTTTTTCGATTTCCGCCACGGACTCGTAGGCGGCCAGCGGGTGGAAGACGCACTCGGAATAGGCGCCACTCCCGTAGTCGACGGTCTGGTAGCGGCGCCCGAAGATATCTCCGCCGGCTGCAGGCGCGGGCCCGGCGTAGCGGGGACCCACGGTCAGTGGGCGGTCCACATGCAGGCGAACCAGCGCTTCACCCAGGTTCGCGCACCCGAGATGGGCAACCAGCTTCGCGGACGCTTCCTCCGTTCCCCAGTAATCCATCGGGACGCGATCCGGTTTCTCATGTTTCAACACCGCCTGCCACCGCTCACGGGGAGTCATGGTTTCCCTGGGCATGGCCGACCCTCCTTTCTTTTTCTTTCATCGCCGCCCTTCCCACCGCGCCGCGCAGTCCTGTTCCCGGTTTCGCACCTGCACCGACGAGACAGGATACGCGTTCAATTAACCACGTGCTGCGGGCATCCCGCCAAGAATGCACGGACGTTGGCCACGGTTTCGTCGAGCAGGCGCTGGCGCGACGCCCGCGTCGCCCACGCCAGATGCGGCGTGATCACGCAGTTGCGGGCCGTCAGCAGCGGGTTGTCGGGGGCGGGCGGCTCGGTCGACAGCACATCCAGTCCCGCGCCGGCCAGCCGTCCCGCGTTGAGGGCGTCGGCGACGGCCGCCTCGTCGAGCAGTCGGCCGCGGCTGGTATTGAGCAGCAGGGCGTCCGGCTTCATCAGCGCCAGGGTGCGCGCATTTACCAGACGTTCGGTGGCCGGGGTCAGCGGACAGTGCAGCGAGACCACATCGGCCCGCGCGAAGACGGCGTCGGCGCCGTCCGCCCACACCACCCCCTCGGGGAGCTGCGCGGGGGGCGTCCGCGAGGTCGCCAGCACCGCCATGCCGAAGGCGCGGGCGACGGCCGCCACGGAGCGTCCGATTGCGCCGGTGCCGATGATGCCCATGGTGCGGCCCGACAGCTCGGTCAGCGGCGTCTTCCAGAAGCAGAAATCAGCGGCGCGGCACCACTCGCCGGCGCGCACGGCAGCGGCGTGCAGGCCGACCTGCTGGGTCAGTTCGAGCAGCAGCGCGAACGTCAACTGCGTTACCGAAGCAGTGCTGTAGGCGGGCACGTTGCACACCACGATGCCGCGCGCCCGCGCCGCGGCGCAGTCGACCACATCGGTGCCGGTCGAGAGCAGGCAGACGCAGCGTAGACCGGGAAGGCGGGCCAGAACGGCGTCCGACAGGGTCATCTTGTTGTCGACGACGACGGCGGCGCCGCCGGCGCGCGCCACCAGCTCGGAATGAGCGGAGTCGTCGTAGACCGTCACGTCGCCCAGTGCGCGCAGCGGATCCCAGCTCAAATCGCCCGGATTCGCCGTCTGTCCGTCCAGCACCACGATCTTGGCCATCGCGCACCTCTCAGCGGCGCCTGCAAAACCCTGTCCCCAGGGGCGGGACGCCCGTGCCACGAGGGGGGGGGGCAAGCGCCTCGTCAGTTTTTGTAGAACAAAAATGCGTCGACCGGGATTTTGCTTTCGTCGATTTCGCTTCCGGGCTTGAGCAGCCCGTGGGGGTAGAGGAAGTAGGTGTCGGGCGCCTTCCATTTCGAGCCGCAGATCTCGTAGACCTTGGTGCCGACCTGGATCGGCCCGGCCCGTTTGTAGCCGACCAGAACCTTGGTTCCGTGCGGCAGGCGGGCGATCTGCTCCGGAGCGATCTCGGCCCCGCTTACCGCGCCGCCGCCGGGATAGACGTAGTAGGTCGTGTCGAGCCGGACCTCCTCGCCCGCGAGGTCGGCGGCCGTCGCGCCGTCGGTACCGAGGACTTTGTAGGACTCCACCGGTTCCTCGTCGGGGCAGGTCTCGTTGAGCAGGACCTTGGTGCCCGAGGGAATCCGGTTCCATGAACCGATTTCGTTCCCGGCTTTGCGTGTGCCATTGGGAAAGACGTAGACCGTCTGGGGACTGTTGTAGGCATCGCGCGCGATATCCCAGGCCGACCGGCCCGCCGCGATGACCGACGTGTCGCTCGCCTGGTACTGGGCCAGCGCCTTGTCCTGTTCTTTGGCCGAGCCGTAGAGCACCTGCGCCAGATAGCGATCGGCGTTGACCAGGCGCTTCGCCCGCACATCGGGGTCGAAGCGTGGCTGGGCGGTGAGGCCGATCCGCTGCCGCAGCGACCAGGTGGCGAACTGCATGCCGCACCGCTTGCGCCCGCGGTGGCTCCGCTTGTGGAAGCGGTTCGGCGTGCCGTAGGCCACCATCGAGTGGGTCAGCACCCGCTCGTCGGGGATCTTGTAGATATTCTGAATCTCGCCGATCAGCGAGGCGAGGGTTTGGATCTGCCGGGCGGTGACTGACTTGTTGTGGTATCCGACGACCTCGATGCCGACCGATACGTTGTCGAGCTGCGTCCGCCCGTTCCACATGCTGCGGCCGCAGTGATAGGCGACGCGGCGGTGGTCGATGATCCGGTAGACGGTCCCGTCCGTGTTGACCGCGTAATGGATCTCGCCCCGCTCGCGCAGCTTGCGCAGGGCGCTTCCGGCGGGCGCCTCGGTGGTGTGCAGGATGATCAGCGAGGTGCTTCTGCGCAACTCGCGCTCGCCGTTGCGCGGACTGCGGTAGACGTTGCTGAAGGTGAACCCGCAGACGACCAGGGCGCCGAGCAGCGCCGCGGCGCTGCGGATTGCGCGCCCGCGGAGACGGGACGAGAAATGCACCGTCCCGCGGAACCATAGACAAAACGTTCCCGGCATTATCGTCTCATTTCCCCGTGAGCAGGCTTTGCGCCGTCATGGCGGCGGGCACGGGCAGCCCCAGGAGCTGCAGCACCGTGGGCGCGACATCAGAGAGCTTGCCCGCCGGCGCCAGCGCCGCGCCTGGGGCGTCCTTCGCCACATACAGGCACTCGACCTCGTTGAGCGTGTGGCTCGTCTTCACCATCCCCGTCGTGTAGTCGAGCATCTGTTCGGCGTTGCCGTGGTCGGCCGTGATGAGGATGTGCGCGTTGAGTTCCAGCAGCCGCGCCACGACCTTGCCCACGCAGGCATCGACGATCTCCACCGCCTTGCGGGCGGCGTCAAACACGCCGGTATGTCCGACCATGTCGCAGTTGGCGTAGTTGACCACGATCAGGGCGTAGGGGTTGTTCAGCAGCCGTTTGAGCAATTCGTCGGTGACGTTGCACGCCTCCATCTCGGGATGGATGGCGAAGGTCGCGGGGTCGAAGCGACTGGGGACGTCGACCTGGTCCTCGCCCGCGTAGGGCTGCGTCGACTTGCCGTTGAAAAAGCTGGTGACGTGCCGGAACTTCTGCGTCTCGGCGATGCGCAACTGCCGCAGTCCGGCCGCGCTGACGACTTCGCCCAGCAGGTGGTCCATGCCGCCGTCGCCGCCCATGGCGCCAAGCAGGTACTCGGTGAATTCGTCCCAATAGCGGGTGAAGCCGAGATAGGCCACCCGCGGACGCGACGGACGCACGCCGGGATAGTTGTCGCCGACAAACGCCTGCGTGAGCTGGATGGCGCGGTCCTGCCGGTAGTTGGTGTGCATCACTGCGTCGCCGTCGTGCATGCCGTCGTAATCGCCGATGACGCAGCAGGGAATGTACTCGTCGTACATTTCCTGGCCATCCGGCGTGTGATCGGCGGCGTAGGAATGTTGCACCGCCTCGACGGCCGACGCTTCGCGCCGCCCTTCGGCGGCGGTGAGGCAGCGGAAAGCGGTGTCGGTCAGCGCCCAGTTTTTCGACCGGTCCATGGCGTAGTAGCGCCCCATCACCGTGCCGATGCGGCAACGACCTACCACCGCGATCTCGCGCTCCAGCCGGGCAATGTATTCCAGCGTGCTGCGCGGCGGCGTGTCGCGGCCATCGAGGAAGGGATGAATGACGATCTCGCCCCGCGGATGCTCTTCGCGCGCGCGGCGCATGATCTTGAAGAGATGCTCCTGGTGCGCGTGCACCCCTTCGTCCTGCAGCAGTCCCATCAGATGGAGGCGCCCTTTGCCCTGACGCCATGCCGCCATCAACGCCAGCCACTTCGCCGCGCGGAAAAGCTCGCCCGAGCTCAGGCCATCGTCGATCCGCTTGAGCTCCTGGATCACCACCCGGCCGGCGCCCATGTTCAGGTGCCCGACCTCGCTCGATCCCTGGTAGCCCTCGGGAAGGCCCACCGCCTCGCCGCTGCATGCCAGGCGCGTCCACGGATAACGGGCGCGCAGGCGGTCGATCACCGGCGTCTGCGCCGCGAACACCGCGTTGCCCTTCTCCAGCGGGTTGATTCCCCACCCGTCACGAATAATGATTGCCACCGGTCTCATGGTCTCGGGTTCCTTTCCTCGCGTTACGCTTTCAGCCAAATCCCCTTTTGTGCCCATTCCGCCGCGTCAGCCGCATAGGCGGGGTCGATCTCCAGCGGCACCGTTTCCGGAACCGCGATCCCGGCGGCGGCCAGCCGGCGCCGCCACTTCGCCTGCAGGTCGCGCCGGCAGGTCTCGGGCGAGTCGGTCCCTTCGGCGTTCTTCACCGGCGAGAACTCCTCGCGCCGGTCGAAGGCGAGGCAGACCGCCTTGCGGGCGTCGGGCAGCACGTCGAAAATGAACTTCTCGAATTTGTAGCCGTTGGGTGCAGCCGGTTTGACCGTCGCGCCGCCGGCGTCGCAGAACGGGATCTTCTTGTGAGCCACGTGGAGCGGCATCGGCCGCCCCGCCTCCTGCCGCAGGAACGGCAGGCTGAAGACATGGATCGCCACGCTGCCGTAGCGGAAGAAGAGATCGCCCGCGGGGGTGCGCCGGTTCTTCTGTTCGTCCGTCAGTTCGGTGTATTCGACCATGGCGCAGCGGCCGCCGCGCGCCACCACCACGCCCAGTCCCTCCTGCGGATGGCGCTTGGCGCAGACCTTCAGCGAGAGGTCGGCCGCTTCGTTCAGATGGAGCCCGATGAAGGCGGGATCGGCGATTTCGACCAGCGGGTTGTCGACCTGGAAATAGAAGATCGTGCCGAGGCCGCGCCGCGCCATGTCGTCCAGTCCGCCGGACGCCGCCAGGGCCGAAAGGGTGCCGCCGTGGCCGTCGGGACTTATGAAGAGGTGTCCCGGCGCATCGAGGATGATCTTCCCCTGCGCGTCGAGAGCGGGCCACATCCCCTGCGTGAAGAAGAAGACGTCGCCGCGCGGCAGTCCGAAGCAGTCGTGAGCATCGAACAGCGCCCGCGTCGCCGCGTCGTTGGCGTCGCTCGTCATGATGTAGAGCGGCACCGGCCGGCCGTACCTCCGGGCGAGCGCGAGCAGCTTGCGTGCGTGGAAATAGAAGAGCGGCGCGCCGCTGACCGGTCCGACCGGATACGCCCCCTTGGGCCCGTCGAAGCCGAGGCGCGAGCCCTGGCCGCCGGCCACCAGCACCGCGCCGACCCGTCCGGCGCGCAACGCCTCATCCCCGCGCGCCGCGGCGGCCGCGCGCGCCGGACCTTCAAGCGTCGCCACCGGCGCCGGTATGAGCGCGGCGGCGTCCGCCGCCGCCGCGGGCGCGGCGGAGAGGTGCGCCGTCAGCGTCTGGCGCATCCGCTCCAGGCTCGCGAAATCGAGGGCCGCGACCTGGCGCAGCAGCGCGCCGCGCGCCGCCTCGTCGAGACGGTCCCAGAACTGCAGGACGTGCCCCTGTCCCTGCCGCTCCAGCGCCGCGGCCGCCTGCGCCGCCCTTGCGTTACGTGACTCCATGACTCGGTGACTCCGTGGTTCCGGCTGCCGCGCTCCTCAGCGCGCCGCCTGCTTCGCCGCGTTCATGTGCAGCGTCGCGTCGATGAACGGTTGCAGGGCGCCGTCCAGCACCGCCTGCACGTTCGAGGTCTGCTCGTCGGTGCGGTGGTCCTTGACCATCGTGTAGGGCTGTAGCACGTAGGAGCGGATCTGGCTGCCCCAGGCGATCTCGCCCTTTTCGCCGTAGAAGCGCTCCATCTCCTGGCGCTGCTTGTCGGCCTGCAGCTCGTAGAGTTTCGCCTTGAGGATGCTCATCGCCTTGGCGCGGTTCTTGTGCTGCGAGCGCTCGCACTGGCAGGCGACGACGATTCCGGTCGGCAGGTGGGTCAGGCGGACCGCGGAATCGGTCTTGTTGATGTGCTGGCCGCCCGCGCCGCCCGAGCGGTAGGTGTCGACGCGCAGGTCCTCCTCGTCCACCTCAACCTCGACCTCGTCCTCCAGTTCGGCAATCACGTCGAGCGAGCAGAACGAGGTGTGGCGGCGCTTGGCCGAGTCGAAGGGGCTGATCCGCACGAGCCGGTGTACCCCCCGTTCGCCCTTGAGGTAGCCGTAGGCGTAGCCGCCGCGCACGGCGAAGGTGACGTACTTGAGCCCCGCCTCCTCGCCCGGCTGGATGTCGAGGATCTCGACCTCGAAGCCATTGTCCTCGCAATACATGCGGTACATGCGGAAGAGCATGTCGGCCCAGTCGCACGCCTCCGTGCCGCCCGCGCCCGAATGGAGCGTGAGGAAGGCGTTGCAGCCGTCGAGCTTGCCGCCAAGGAGCGACTGCAGGCGGAGCTTCTGCGCGATCACCCCGCCCTTCGCCGCCGCCTCGGCCGCCTCCGCGAGCGCCTGGTCGCGCGCCGCACCCTCCGGCTCGGCGGCGGACAGCTCGATCATCAGCGACGCTTCCTCGATGGCGCGGGTCAGTTCGTCGAACGGCCGCACGAACGCCCGTTCGCGGTTGGTCTTGCCGATCACCTCCTGCGCCTGCTGTGCGCGGTCCCAGAAACCGGGCGCCGCCGCCTGCGACTCCAATTCATTCAACACTTTGCGACGGTTGTCGATGTCAAAGATAGCCTCGCATCTCTACCAGTCCTTCGCGCAACTGGTCGAGGCGTGCTACCACTTCCTCGATGGCGGGTGCCATGTGATTCCCCTTTTGGCTTTGCTGAAGTAAAACCTCTTTGAAGGCGGCAGTATCTCACAAATCGGTTGGCAGCGGCAAGGCTGCAAGATGAGAAGCCGGACGCGCATCGGGCTTTGCAGCGCCGCCATGGTGTGCTATCCTGCTTCCGACTGTCTCGAACGGCGGCGGCAACGGGTTACAAGGAGCGCGAACATGATGGATCTTCCCTTTCAGGTCGACTTGAGCGGCAAGGTGGCGGTGGTGACGGGCGGCGGCGGCGTGCTGTGCGGCATGATGGCGAAGGCGCTGGCGCGGTGCGGCGCGGCGGTGGCCGTGGCCGACCTCAAGGTCGAGGCCGCGCAGAAGGTGGCCGACGCCATCGCGGCGGACGGTGGACGGGCGATCGCGGTCGGCTGCAACGTCCTCGACAAGGCGAGCCTCGAAGCCGCCAACGCCACGGTGGAGGCGAAACTCGGTCCGGTCTCGATCCTGATCAACGGCGCCGGCGGCAACCACCCCA
>CAYVKQ010000124.1:0-8258 GCA_964451945.1 uncultured Lentisphaerales bacterium | reverse complement strand
CCGCGCGATTTGGATTGCGCCACGTCGGGCATCAGATCGATCTCGCCGGCCGCCAAGCGGTCGAGACCCTCCATCCACGTTCCGGGCACGTACTCCAGCGTCCAGCCTTCCTCTTCCGCGACGCTTTCGATGATGTCGACGAAGATCCCCTCGGGCCGGCCCGCTTTCCCCGGGGAGACTTTCGGGCTGTTTTCGTAGATTCCAACCCGTACGCGCATATCGGCCGAAAACGCGGTGCCGGCCAGGAAGAATAGTGGAATGAGGAGAGCCCGTGCCGTCCGCGCCACCCTACGGCACGCCGCACGGGGGGAATCCCTTTTGCATGGGAGGCACGCGCCATGACACTTTTCGGAAGACAAGCGGAACGGAACAGCCAAGGTGCCGACGATCCACCGCATGCCGAGCATGGCCGCACCAGAATTCATCGTTTGCTCCTTTCTGGGAGAGATGCCTGCGCCTGCGCCGTGCTTCAAACCGGACCTGTTCGATGCTTGGAGCCGCCATTTGCATGGGGCTTGCAGAAAACAAACGACACTATTGCGCGTACGTCGTGATTCGTCAATCCGATTTTTGGCCCTTTTTTGACATTGCTCTGGGTGCAGCGTCTGTAATATGATGAATCCAACAACAGAACACGTCTAAGGACAAGGAGCGGCCGTGCGTTCTGAGTCCAAGGAGGGAGATTCATGAATCTGGAAACGACGTCCGCCATCCGGACATTCAGCGGCGCACGGGACTATGTGCGCCGGTTCATACAGCCCGAGCAAATCTACCGCTACCTGCCCGAAAGCGGCCACTACATCGACGCCGACGCGATCGGGCGGGCGCTGGCCGCGGCGGCGGCGAAGCCCGACGACGCGGGGAGGGTCCGCGAAATCCTGGCCAAGTCGGCGGCGATCGAGACCCTGCTGCCCGAGGAGACGGCCGTGCTGCTGCACGTCACCGACCCCGGGCTGCGCGCCGAGATGGAGGAGACGGCGGTGCGGGTGAAGCACGCGGTCTACGACAACCGCATCGTCACCTTCGCGCCGCTCTACGTCAGCAACCTGTGCGTCAACCGCTGCGCCTACTGCGGTTTCCGCGCCGACAATGCGAGCCAGGTACGGCGGCGGCTGGGCATGGACGAGGTGCGCGACGAAGTGCGCGTGCTGGCGGGACGCCTGGGGCACAAGCGGCTGATCGCGGTCTACGGCGAGCATCCAGAAACCTCGACCGAATACATCGCCGAGTCGATTCGCACTATCTATGCAACGCAGATGAAGTCGCGGACCGGGGCGACCCTCGGCATTCGGAGAGTCAACGTCAACGCCGCGCCGCTGCCGGTCGAGGACTTGCGAATGCTGAAGAGCGTCGGCATCGGAACCTTCCAGGTCTTCCAGGAGACCTACCACCGGCCGACCTACGAGCGGCTGCACCCGGCCGGCACGGTGAAGGGAAACTACGACTGGCGGACGACCTGCATGCACCGTTCGCTGGAGGCGGGGGCGGACGACGTCGGCATCGGCGTCCTTTTCGGCCTCTACGACTGGCGCTTCGAAGTGCTGGCGTTGGTGGCCCACGCCCGCGACCTGGAGCGGCAGTTCGGTATCGGCCCGCACACGATCTCGTTTCCGCGGATGGAGCCGGCAAGCGGAACCGACGTGCCGACGACATCGCCGTACCGGGTGAACGATGACGATTTCCAGAAGATCATGACGGTGACGAGACTTTCCGTGCCGTACACGGGGATGATCGTGACCTGCCGCGAAACCGCCGCCGCGCGCGACCGGGCGGTGCTTAGGGCGGGCGTCACGCAGATGGACGCCAGCAGCAACATCGCCATCGGCGGCTACACCGATTTCGCCCGCGAGACCGACCAGGAGATGCACCGCCAGCAGTTCGTTCTGGCCGACACGCGGACGCTCGAAGAACTGATCCGCGACCTGGGAAGGATGGGAATCATCACCTCGTTCTGCACCGCGGGCTACCGCTGCGGCCGCACGGGCGGCTGCATCATGGATGCGCTGAAAACCGGCAAGGAGGGAAAGTTTTGCAAAATCAACGCCGTGTTGACCTTCCGCGAATGGCTGGACGATTTCGCCTCGCCGGAAACGCAGGCGATCTGCGAGCCGGTGCTGCAGAAGGAACTGGGCGACATCGCCGCGACGCTGCCCAAGTTTTACCCAACCGTCAAAGAGGCCTACGACAAGATCGTCGCCGGCGAGCGCGACCTGTTCTTCTGACGGGGATTGTTCTCGCGTGCGTTGGATGTGCGGCGGCGGCAGGGGAGGGGAGGGTGCGCATGGAGAAATGGCGGGAACTGACGCCCGAAGAGGCGCGGGTGATCGAGGAGAAGGGAACGGAGCGGCCGTTCTCCGGCGCGTTTGTCACGCACGACGCGGCGGGCGTCTACACCTGCCGGCGCTGCGGCGCGGCGCTGTACCGATCGAGCGACAAGTTCGATGCGGGGTGCGGCTGGCCGTCGTTCGACGCCGAGGTTCCGGGAGCGGTGACGCGCCTCCCCGATGCCGACGGCCGGCGCACCGAGATCGTGTGCGCGACGTGCCGGGGGCATCTCGGGCATGTGTTCGCGGGCGAGCGTCTGACGCCGCGCGACACGAGGCACTGCGTCAATTCGGTCTCCCTGGCCTTTGTGTCCGAAGCGGCGCTCGACGACGTATTCGAACGGGCAATCTTCGCGGGTGGCTGTTTCTGGGGCGTGGAGTATTTTCTGCAACAGGCGAAGGGGGTTATCCGGGCGGTCAGCGGCTTCACGGGCGGGTCTCTCGATCAGCCCACCTACGAACAGGTGTGCGCGGGAGGAACCGGTCACATCGAGGCGGTCGAGGTGCTGTACGATCCGCGTCAGACCGGTTACGCGACGCTCGCGCGTCTGTTTTTCGAGATTCACGATCCGACGCAGCGGGGTCGCCAGGGGCCCGACATCGGCGAACAATACCAGTCGGCCGTGTTTGTATGCAGCGAAGAGCAGCGGAAAATCGTCGATGCGCTGATCGCGGAGTTGCGCCAACACGGATTCGACGTGGCGACGCAGGTGCTGCCAGCGGCGGCGTTCTGGGCTGCAGACGACCGTCATCAGGAGTATTATTTCCGCAAAGGAACGCAGCCATATTGCCACCGGCGGGTGCGGCGTTTCGGGGCTGCAGCGGAGGAGCATCCGAAATAAGGGGTCAGGGGTCAGGGGTTAGGGTTCGGGATTCGGGTTGGCGGAATGATATGTAGACGATGTATAACGTCGCATAATATATATTATGTAACATTGCATAACATTGTTCAGAAATGTGTTATGTTGATTACGTTGATTACTCAGAATCCAACAAACCCATTGTGGTTTGATTCCGGTCCGTCACTTGATCTCGGCCTAGCCCCTGACGTTCCGAACCCTGAACGCAAGTGCCTCCTAAAGATCTTGGATCACGGTCATCGCCTTGAGTTCGTCACGGCGGGCGTCGATCTCGCGCAGCGTTAGCCGTTCCAACCGCTCCAGACTGAACGCTTCCACGCCGAAGGAGGCAACCGTCGCGCCGATTAGCAGTCCCGAGCGGATCGCCGCTTCGTCCGTCCGTCCCGAGCGGCTCAGCCAACCCAGGAAACCGCCGGCGAAGGTGTCGCCGGCGCCGGTCGGATCGGTCACGTCGTCCACTGGATACGCCGGAATGATGGCAATGCCGTTCTTCGAAAAAAGGTGTGCGCCATGCTCGCCCTTCTTGATCACCACGTACTCGGGACCGGCGTCCAGAATCCGTCGCGCGCACTCCTTGAGGTTGCGGTGTCCGGTGAGCAGCCGCGCTTCGCTGTCGTTCAGCATCACCATGTTCACCCGCGCGATCACGCGGCCGAGTGCCTCGCGCGCGATGTTGATCCACAAGTCCATGGTGTCGGCGACGACGAATGCCGCACCCGTCGCCTGATCCAGGACATGCTCCTGCAGTTCCGGACTGATGTTGCCCAGCAGCACGTACGGGGCGCCGCGGAACGTTTCGGGGAGTTCCGGCTTGAACTCGCCGAAGACCCCCAGCTCGGTCTTGAGCGTCCGCCGGTTGATGAAATCGGCCTCATAGACTCCGCTCCAGCGGAAGGTCGCGCCGGGCCTCCGCTGCAGACCCGCCAAATCGATACCGAATGATCGATAACGTGCCATAAAGGTCTGCGGAAAGTCGCTGCCGACCACGCCCACCGCGCCGACCCGCGCGAAAAAGGAAGCCGCCGCGCAGGCGTAGGTCACCGAGCCGCCGAGGACGTCGCGGCGCGCCTCCTTCGGCGTGGCGATGTCGTCGATGCCGATCGAGCCAACCACCCAGAGGTTCACGGCAGCCCCGTCGTTCCCTGACGCTGCCGCCGATGTCGCCATGGTACCCCGCTTGCCGTTCTTCATGTGTGTTCCTTGCTTTCCTTGAGATGGTGAATCAACGCGTCAATAGCCAGCAGATAGCCGTGTCCACCGAAACCCATGATCTGGCCGACGCATACCGGCGCCGTGAGGCTCTCGTGGCGGAACGGCTCCCGCCGGTGGGTGTTTGTTAAATGGACTTCGACGCATGGCAGGCCGGCGGCGCTGATGGCGTCCCGCAGGGCGACGCTGGTGTGCGTGTAGGCGGCGGGATTGATGATGATTCCGTCGCACGTCGCGCGCGCCGCCCCGATCTCGCGCACCAGCTCGCCTTCGATGTCGCTTTGAAAGGCACGAACGACGATGCCGGCGGCGGCGGCCCGCGCCGTCACCGCTGCCACGATCCCGTCAAGTGTCTCGCGGCCGTAGATTCCCGGTTCGCGCGTGCCCAGCAGCGCCAGATTGGGTCCGTTCACAAGCAGAATGGTCATGACTCCCCCTCTTCTTCCACGTGCGGATGCCCCATAGCGGAGGCCGCAGGCGACGGGTGCACGGCGTGCCGCGCGATCCGGAGCTGGGCGAACGGCAGACGGAGAAAACGGCCGTCGTCCGTCCGCACCGTCAAGATGCCGCGCAACACGTCGCGTCCCACAACCTCCCCCCGCACCCCCTCCCCTTCCACGGGGGTGCCGTAGGTCGGCAGTCCTTCGCCGGCTTCGCTGTACTGCTCGTACTCAAAGCGGAGGCAGCATTTCAGGCGGTCGCAGGCGCCGTTGATCGTCGTCGGCGTCAGTGGCATCTCCTGCATCTTGGCCATGCGGATGTTCACCGGATTGAAGTAGCGCTGCCAGCTGCAGCAGCAGAAGGCGCGTCCGCACGGTCCGATGCCGCCGAGCAGCGCGCACTCGTCGCGGATGCCGACCTGGCGGAATTCGATGCGCGCCCGGATGTCCACCGGGATCAGGGCGAACAGCCGCTTCAAGTCGGTCTCTTCCTCGCTGCCGAACAGGATGGAGAGGCGGTCGCGGTTGAGGCTGTAGTGGCCGTCCAGCGGCTTGAACGGGATGCGGCTCTCGCGGATCCTGGCCGTGATGCGCCCGAGCGCCTCCCTGGCCGCGCCGGCATTGGCCTCGATGCGCTGGATGTCCTCGGCCCCGGCCCGCCGCACGAACACGGCGGAGAGGCCACCGTCCGCCGCCCCGCCCGTCGCCTTGACGACGCCGTCGTCGAGTCCGTGGTTGACCTCGACGATCACTACATCCCCCTCCGCCAGCGGCGGGGCGGGCGGACCGCCGGCGCGGCACGGCATCGCTCCCATGCCGACGACGTGGACAACTACGCTCTGTTCTTCGTGACTCATGCGTCCCCCGCCTCCGTCCCGCTCCACATGCGGTCCATCCAATAGGCGAATACGTGGTTCTCGGAAAGATTGCGCTCCAACTGGCGCTGCATCCCCTCGACCGCGGCGACGTTGGCCAGCGCCTGCGCCAAGGTCAGGCGCTGCGCACGCGGCTGCAGGAGGTCCCTGCACTGCGGGTAGTGCAGCGTCTCCACAGTCCCGTCCGTGCGCAGCACCAGCAGGTCGCGGAACCAGTCCTGCAGCGCGACCAGCACATGCTGGCGCCGCTCGCGGTACCGCGCGTCGATCAGGGCCTTGAGCGCGTCGTTCGTCACCTCCACATCCGACTCCTCCTTCGCCTCGGCGCGCGCTTCCCGTTCCGCGTCCTGCTTCAGTTCAGCCAGCAGGGCGCAAAGCTGCGTTGCGACGGCCATCGCCGACACGGGGCCCGGCGGGAGCGGGTCCGACAGCATCGCCACCAGGCTGTCGCGCCAGGCGGCGGCCGCCGGCTGCGCCGCGCCGGAGACGTCGATCCGCTGGCACCGTGACACGATCGTCGGCAGCAGACTCTGCGGACTGTCGGTCAGCAGCAGGAAAAGCGTCTGCGGCGGCGGCTCCTCAAGCGTCTTGAGAAAGGCGTTGGCGGCCGGCGGGGTCATGCGGTCGGCCGCCAGCAGGACGCCGGCCTTCCAGCCGCCTTCGAACGACGTCTGCGTGACCGAGCGCAGCAGCCGCTCGCGGACCTGGTCGATGCTGATCTGGCGCGACTTTTTCTCGGGAGTGACCCACACCACGTCAAAGGCCCTCTGGGCGGCGACCTGCCGGCAGCGCGTGCAGTGGCCGCAGGGACCGGGCCGCTCGCGGCAGAACAGCAGTTGCAGAATCTGCGTCGCCAGCGCGGCAGCGTCCCCGCGCGTGTCGCCGATGATCAGCAGTGCGGCGGGCATGTGGTCCGTCTCGAAGGCGTGCCGGATGTAGGCAAACGCTTCATCAACCCGCATGGCCGCTCCCCCCGCGTCCGCCCTGCGGCAGCAGCGGCGCCACGATTTCCCAGACCTGCTCCGAAACCTCGCAGTAGGGGCGGGTCGTGTCCAGAATGTGGAAGCGGTACGGTTCCGCGGCCGCGAGAGCGAGGAAGCCGGCGCGGATTTTCTCGTGAAACGCGGCTGGCTCGCCTTCGAAGCGGTCGGTCGCGGGATGCTGTGACGCCGCGGTCCGCGTCCGCAGGCGCTCGAATCCGGTCGCCGTGTCGACGTCGAACAGCAGCGTCAGGTCGGGCGTCAGACCCGCCGTGGCGAAGGCGTTGAGTTCACGCAGGATGCGCGTGTCGAAGCCGCGTCCGTACCCCTGGTACGCCAGGGTGGAATCGGTGAAGCGGTCGCACACGACCCACGCGCCGCGCGCCAGGGCCGGCGCGATCACCTGCGTCGTCAGTTGCGCGCGGCTGGCGCAGAACAGCAGCACCTCGGCCGCCGCCACCGGGCTCTCGCCGGCGCCGTCGTGCTGCAGCAGCCCGCGGATCGCCTCCCCCGTCGGCGTCCCCCCGGGCTCGCGCGTCTGCACCACGTCGAGGCCGCAGCCGCGCAACCGCTCGGCCAGCGCGCGGCTGTGCGTGCTCTTGCCGCTCCCCTCCGGCCCCTCGCAAGTGATGAACATTCCGCGCATCCGGCTCCTTTACTCCGACGGCCGCCTGGCGAGCTTCTGCCCCTCTTTGCCGTCCCGCACCTCCCAGCCGGCGGCGGCGATCGCGTCGCGCAGCCGGTCCGACTCGGCCCAGTTCTTCGCTGCGCGGGCCGCGCGCCGCGCCTCGGCCAGTTCACGGATTGCGGCGGGAACCGCCTCGGTACGGACGCGGCCGAACGCCAAAACGCCCAGCACGCTGTCGATCCGCTCCAGCAGACCGCGGACCGACGCCGCCGCGGCGGGCGCGACCGCCCCGTTCTGCAACGCAGCGTTTCCGTCGCGCACCAATCCGAAAAGCGCGGCCAGCGCCTCGGGCAGGTTCAGGTCGTCGAACACGGCGGCGTCGAACGCGGCACTCCCCTCCCCTGCCCACGCCGGCGGCGCCGCGGCCGGTGCGCATCCCTTCGCCGTCTCGTCGAGACGGTCGGCAAAGGCGTCGAGCCGTCCCAGCGCGGTGCGCGCCGCCTCCAGGGCGTCGAAAGTGAAGTTCAGCGGCTGGCGGTAGTGCCCCCCCAGCAGCACATAGCGGATCTCGCGGCCGCCCCATCCTTTCTCCAGCAGGTCGCGCAGGGTGAAGAAATTACCGAGCGACTTGGACATCTTCTCGCCGTTCACCCGCAGGTGTGCGCAGTGGAGCCAGGTGCGGACAAACGGCTGCCCCGTGGCGCCTTCGGCCTGCGCGATTTCGTTCTCGTGGTGCGGGAAGAGGTTGTCGATGCCGCCGGTATGGATGTCGAACGAGGGACCGAGATACTTCATGCTCATCGCCGAGCACTCGATATGCCACCCCGGGCGCCCCCGTCCCCACGGCGCTTCCCACACCACGTCGCCATCCTTTTCGTCCCACCCCTTCCAGACGGCAAAGTCGCCCACGCTCTCTTTCCCGTACTCGTCCTGCGCCACGCG
>CAYVKQ010000123.1:0-8341 GCA_964451945.1 uncultured Lentisphaerales bacterium | reverse complement strand
GGTTCCGCCTCAACCTCGAACCGCTCAACACCGAGGTGGACCACCCCGGCTACTTCCTCTCCTCGCGCGAGGATGCCGTGGCGATCGTCAAGGAGGTCGCCTCGGAGAGTGTCAAGCTGCTGTACGACATCTACCACATGGAGATCATGTTCGGCAACCAGACGGCCTTCATCGAGTCGCATCTGGCGAGCATCGGCCATTTCCACGCGGCGGGGGTTCCCGGTCGCCACGAGGTGTTCACGGGCGAGACCAACTACCCCTTCCTGCTGCAGCGGCTCGCGCGCGCAGGCTACGCAGGCTATGTGGGGCTCGAATACATGCCGCGGCTGGAGAGCGCCGAAAGCCTCGCGCGCACACTCCGCCATCTCTCGGACAACCCCGCCTGACGCGCGGACGTCCGTTGCACAGGGTGGTTTTTCTCTATCTACCATCCAAAGGAGACGCGATGACGTACATTCATCCTGTGTTGAAGGCCGGCGTGGGCAAGGTCGATATCACGATCAAGGAGGGGGAACTGTCCTATGGGCGCTATCCGCCGAAGGCCATGGTGCACATTCCCCCGATATACCGCGAGCAGAGGGTCACGATAGACGATCCACTCTATGTCCGCGCGCTTGTGCTCGACAACGGCGTGGAGAAAATCGTGCTGGTGACCATGGACGTCACCGCCATCTGCGCCCGGTCGATCAGCCAGCACATTCTCTTCGACAGCGCCGATGATTTCCTGCTGCGGCTGCGGAGCCGGATCGAGCGCGATCTGTGCATTCCCGGCGACCGGGTGAGCGTGAGCGCTTCGCACACCCATCCGCCGGGACTGCTGCTCTGCGACGACGACGAGCAGATCGAGCGGACCCTCGCCGCGATCCGGCAGGCGATGGACAACCTGACACCTGTGGTGATCGGGATCGGCGCCGGTTACGAAGACTCACTGACGGTCAACCGCAACGTGA
This sequence comes from uncultured Lentisphaerales bacterium, assembly GCA_964451945.1. GTDB lineage: Bacteria > Verrucomicrobiota > Kiritimatiellia > RFP12 > JAAYNR01 > JAAYNR01. Next base: position 7,391 of record CAYVKQ010000123.1, on the reverse strand, counting down.
TTTTGAAGGACGGTACCGATTGGACCTGGCGGCCCGAAGCACCGGGACAGGAGACGGAAAGTGTGCATCCGATCGATCCTGAGATTGGACTCGTGCGCATCGATCGCCTGGATGGCCGTCCCCTAGCCCTGCTGTATGATTTCGCCAGCCATCTGATGGGCAGCAAAGGCGCAATCACGGCCGATTTCCCGGGCGCCACCTCCAAGTGGCTGGAAGAACGGATCGGCGACGACTTTACGGCCATCTTCCTCCAGGGCGCGAACGGCGACATCATGGACAAGTCCTGGTATGATTTCGATAACCCCAGGACTGTGCAGGACTTCCGCTGTCGTCTGGGCAGCAGCGTGCTGGCGGCCTACCGGAAGATCCGTCCAGGTTCGGCAACGCTTGGGGTCGCGACGCGCCAGGTCGAATTTCCCTTGCGCAAGGACATTCCCGAGGCCGTGGCGGCGATCAAGCGCGAGCAGGCGGAACTCGTGGCTTCCACGCGGTACACCGACTTGAGTTTCAAGACGTTCCTGCCGCTCTATCTGAAGTTTGCGATGGACCCTGATTTCCCCAACCACTTGCCGCTGCGCTACATGGCCGACGACGCCCGCGGGGACAAAACGCTGCGGATCCAGGACGAGCAGAACCGGGCTGCGGTGCAGAAGTATCTGCAGAGCCTCGGGGCGATGGAGAAGATGTCGGTCAACGAGCTGAAGATCGCCACACTCGAAAAGCACGGCGAACTCATCGAGTGGCTGGGCGGAGAGAAAGTGGCGGCGGAGATCAAAGCGATCCGCATCGGCGAGTGTGTGTTCATCGCCGCGCCGATGGAAGTGCTCTGCGAGGTCGGCTTCAACGTCAAGAAGCTGTCCCCGTTCAAGCACACCTACATCGTCTCGAACGCCAACGGCTACCTGCACTACTCGCCTCCCGCCGCCTACTATGGCCGCGGCGGCTACGAAGCCACCGAGTGCCTGCTGGATCCGGGCTGGGAGCCGGTTTTCATGAAGACCGTGCAAGACCTGCTGAACGAACTGGCGGTGTTCTGAAAAGCGGCCGCCGCCGGCGATTCGTTCAGGACGTGGCCAGCTCAAGCGTCCACGGCCGGTCGGCGGGGCCTTCCGGCAGTTCGATCCGCCAGCGGTTGGCGCCGCAGGCGGTCACGGGGAGCGCGGCGCCGCCGAGACGCGCCGCCGTGACGGGACGCGCCGCTGAAAGCGTCACGGTGATCTGCCGCGCGGCGCCGAACGGCTTGCCCGCGGCGACGGCGCCGGAGAGCGTCATCCCCGCGTCGTGCTGCTTCAGCGCAAAGCGGCTGCGGCAGCAGCGCGCGCGCAGGTAGTCTGTCGACACGCCGTCGTCCTCGTAGAGTTCGCCCGCGCCATCGGCGCCGCCGTAGACATCGAGCCAGAGGCGGGCGATGTGGGGCGCGTGGATGTTGTCGTCGGGGTCGCGCCGCGGGACGACGCTTCCGGCGTGCGCGTAGACGGGCACTTCGCCGGGCGGCGTTTCGCGCGTGAACTCGGTGCCGCCCTCCAGCAGGGTCCCCGTTTCAAATTCCCACCAGCCGCCCGGAGGCAGGTAGAGGGAGCGTCGGCCATCGGGCGTGACCACGGGGGCGACGAGCAGCGCCGGGCCGAAGCCGTACTCGTCGTAGCGGTAGGCGGCGTCGTTGCCGGGATCGTCGAGGAAAAGGCCGCGGACCAGCGGCACGCCGCTGCGGCGGAATTCGTCCGCCGCCGTGTAGAGGTAGGGCAGGAGACTGTGGCGCACGCGCAGCCAGCGGCGGCAGGCGCCGTCCAGCGCGTCGTCGTAGTCGTAGGGGAGGCGGCTGCCGCAGCCGGGGGCGCAGTGGAAGCGGAGCACCGGACCGAAGACGCCGAACTGCAGCCAGCGCAGGTAGCGCTCGGGGTTCATGATTTTCGCGCCCGCGCCGTTCTGGGCGAGCTCGTTGTGCGGCACGGCGAACCCGCCAATGTCGTGGCTGATGTGCGAGAGTCCCACGCCGCCCGCGCGGACGTTGAACTCGACCTGCAGGCGCAGCACCTCCCAGTCGGAGCTGGTGTCGCCGGTGAAAAAGACGCCGGCGCGGTGCGAACCCAGGCCGCCGGTGCGGGCGAAGAGCCAGCCGCGGCGGCCGCCGCGCTGCGACTCGTCGAAGCAGGTCTGGTTGCAGACAAGCTGGCCGCTGGTGCCGGCCAGCTGGCCGCGCGAGCCATCGTTCCACCAGTAGTCGAGCCCCTGTTCAAGGATGGGGCGGTGGCACACCTCGCGCAGGGCGCGGTTCTGGCGCTTGTCGCAGATGTCGACCTTGGCCATCCGCAGCCGTTTGCCATGGTATTCCCGTTCGCGCATCTCGACGCCGGGACCGGCCGCGGCGACATAGGGCTCGAAGTGGGCGTCGTCCTCGCGCACGTCGAGCGGATGGTCGTTGAAGACGACCTCCAGCCCGTGGCCGTGGCAGCGGGCGAAGAACCGCTGCGGATCGGGGATCAGGCCGGGATTGAATTCCCAGTGGCCCCATCCCTCCTTGTGCCACTCCATGTCCATGACGAGCGTGGAGAGGGGATAGCCGTTGGCGGCGAAGGCGCGCGCCATGTCGTCGATCTCGCCTTCGCTGAAGGCGGGCCAGCGCGAGAAGACGATGCCGAGGCTCTTGTGCGGCGGCAGCGGCGCGGGACCCGTGAGGAGGCGGAAGTCGGCGAGGGCGCGCCGGTAGTCGCGGGCGTAGGCGAAGAAGTACCAGTCCTGGAGGCCGGGAAGGTCGCGCTCGACCGGGAAGCCGTCGGCGTCGAGCACCGCGCCCTCCGAGTCGTTGAGCACGGCGTAGCCGCTGGGCGAGAGGATGCCCGGACAGAATCTGCGGGCGTCCTTGTACCAGTTGAAGGTCCGCTCCAGGTAGCGGCCGTCGTTGCGGGCGCGCTGGGCCTCTTTCAGCCAGTGGCCGCGGTTGTACGCTTCCGGCCGCGCCGGATGAAGAGGCTCGTAGAGCGGATCGACTTCGCAATGCAGCCAGGTGGGCCAGCTCGTACCGCTGACATCGGGCGACTCCAGCGTCGCCGGATGGACGCCGTCGAGGCGGCACGCCTCGCCGCCGTAGCGGTCGAGCGACCGGAGGGTGCCGCCCAGGTTCTGATGGTCGCGGTCGCCCGGTCGCCAGAACTGCACCAAACGGCCGTCGCTCCAGCGGATCTCGAGATTGAGCCGGTTGCAGGGCTTCGCGTTGTCGGTCGTGCGGATCTGCAGGGCACCGGTATCGAGGACGTCCCAGGCGCCGTCGCGCGTGACGGCGGAGAAGGGGATCGGTCGCTGTTCCGCCCAAGCCAGCATGCTGCGTCGCTCCTCGAACGCACCGCCGGGCGCGTATTCGATGCGGACCAGTGTCGGCGAAAGGAGGGTGAAGCGGCGGTTGCCCAGAACGATGCGGACGGGCGGCGTCTGAGCAGGCGAGGAGGATGACATAGAGCCTTTCATGCGGATGGGGGGGCGCGCGGCCCCGGGGTTCGCGTAGGTCGTGGAAAACATACCCCTTGCACCGCCGGGTGTCAATCCGATGATGAGTTGAACCCGGGCGGCGGCTTTGCTACGCTTCCCTCTGTCCGCGCGCGGGGCGGACTCGGAGGGAGCATGCAACAAGCGGAAAGCGTGACGGCGGTGCTGGGCGTGACCGGCTCGATCGCCGCCTACAAGGCGGCGGAACTGACCCGGTTGATGGTGAAAGCCGGTTGGGAGGTCCGTGTGGTGATGACGGCGGCGGCCACCCGTTTCGTGACACCGCTGACCTTCCGCACGCTCTCGCGCAACCCGGTCGGCGTCGATGCCTTTGACGAGCCGGAGGCGTGGGTGCCGGAACACATTTCGCTGGCGGAGCGTGCGTCGGTCGTGGTGGTGGCGCCGTGCACCGCCAACGTGCTGGCCAAGATCGCGCACGGGCTGGCCGACGACCTGCTGTGCGCGACGGTTCTGGCGGCGCGGGCGCCGCTCGTGCTGGCGCCGGCGATGAACACCGGGATGTGGGAAAACCCCGCGACACAGGCGAATCTGGAGACGGTCCGCGCGCGCGGCATCCGCCTCGTCGACGCCGGCACCGGCGACCTGGCCTGCGGCACCAGCGGCAAGGGGCGGATGGCGGCGCCGCAGGCGGTCTTCGAAGCGGCGCGGCGCGCGGCCGCGGCGTCGCGGGGGGCGTAGGGCGTGGGCGTGGCGGCAGACGGAAACGGCCGTGCCCGGATAGCCGTGCCGGGGCGGTTCGAGGGCGTGGCGGCGTTGCGCCGCTGGCTCGACGCGTCGCGGCAGGCGCCGGCGTGGTCCGATTGGACGTGGCAGATGCGGCACGCCCTGGATGCCGTCGATCTAGCCCGTCTCGGTTTGCTGCAGAACGATGCCGCGGCCGAGGCGGCCATCCGCTACCCGGTCTGCGTCACTCCGTACTATCTCGACGCGGGCGATGTGGCCGACCCCGCCGACCCCCTGCGGCGGCAGTGGCTGCCCGATGCCGGCGAGTGCGATACGGCGCCCGGCGACAGCGCCGACCCCTTCGGCGAAGCCGGCAGCACGCCGGTGCCGGGAGTGGTCCACCGCTTTCCCGACCGCGTGCTGGTCCTGACCTCGGCGCGGTGCGCTGTCCGCTGCCGCCACTGCACCCGCAAAAACGCCCTGGAGGGGTGCGCGGTGGTGCGGCGCGCGTCAGAGATGCGCGCTGCGGTGGAGTACGTGCGCGCGCATCCCGCGGTGCGCGAGGTGATTCTGTCCGGCGGCGACCCGTTGCTCGATGGCGACACGGCGCTGCTGCGGCGCGTGCGCGCTTTCGCGGCGCTGCCGCAGATCGACGCCGTGCGCCTCGGCACGCGCGCCCCGGCAACGCTGCCGATGCGGATCACCGCCGGGCTGGCCTGCGCGCTGGGCGCGTTCGGCAAGGTGTGGGTCAACACGCAGTTCAACCATGCGGCGGAGCTGACCGGCGAGGCGGTCGCGGCCTGCGCGCGGCTGGTCGGGGCCGGCATTCCGGTCTCCAACCAGACCGTGCTGCTGAAAGGGGTGAACGACTCCGTCGACGCGCTGGCGCGGTTGTGCTGCGGTCTGCAGCGGGCGCGGGTCCGTCCCTACTATGTGTTCGTCGGCGACCCGGTGGCCGGCACGGCCCATTTCCGCGTCCCGGCGGCGCGGGCGGCCGAGCTGGCGGACGCGCTGGCGCGGCGGGTCGGCGGGCTCGCCCTGCCCCGCTTTGTGGCCGACATTCCCGGCGCCGCGGCCAAGACCGATGTGCATGCCTTGCCGGCCTGAGTCAAAAAAAAGGGCGTCCGGGGCATGCAGGTGGGGCGGGCTGGAGGTGAAGCATGCCCCGGACGCCGGAGAGTGTGCGTGCGGCGCGTGGCGCCGCCGCCGCCACGATCAGGATGCCTTGAGTTTCAATTCGACCGCCGCGGCCGGTTCGAGGACGCGGAAGGCGAAGGAGGCGGTCAGGTAGAGGTTGACGGTGTCGCCTTCGCAGCCGGCAAAGCCGATCGCGTAGTCCTGTCCCACGGTGAGTTCGTAGTCGCCGCCGCGCCCGCTGATCAGCGCGCCGCCTTCGATTGCCGGGCTCCAGCGCAGCGCGCCGCCGTAGAGCAGGGCGTCGACGCGCTTGCGCACCGGGTAGCCGCAGGTGTCGCCGACGGCCAGCGTCAGGAAGGGCTTGCGTCCCAGCACCAGGTGGTAGGGACCGGCGATTCCTTGCTGCTGGACGGCGTGCACGGCCGACTCGACGGCCGCGACATGCGCCTCGGCGTCGGCCGGCAGCGCGACCGGCTTCTGCGCGGCGTCCGCCAGAATCCCCTTGCCGCCGCCCTGCGGCAGACCGAAGTAGATTGCCTTCTCCTCGAACAGCGCCGCTTTCTGGGCGGCGGAGACGACGGCGGCGAGGTCGGGTGCGGTGCCACCGCGCGCGAGCTGGTCAAGGTCGGCGAGGCTGAGCGCGAAGGGAACGCGTATTTCCGCCAGCGGCTGCACCTCGCGCAGCCCCCAGGCGACGCCCTTGACGACGTCGGCTAAAACCGGTTTCACCCGCCCGAGGTTGACCGCCGCCTTGGCGAGGCCGTGCGGTCCGTTGAAATCGACCAGCGCGCGCGCCGAGAGATTCCCTTTCAGAATGCGCGCCGCTTCGGCGTCGATCATGTTCCACGCCGCTTCCGACAGCGGCGCCATTTCCCGTCTCAACAGTGTGCTCATGGCGAACTCCTTTGAAGGTTTAGCGAAGGGATCCGATGCCCAGGCCGCTGGTGGCCCCGGGCGCTTGCGCCTCGCCGCCGGTGGCGGCTTCCTCGATCCCGGTGATCGGGGCAGAGGTGAAGAGATAGGTCTTGAGGTCCTTGTCGAAGGCCGGCAGCCGCCGCCGCAGCCATTCGAGCAGCATTGACGCGTGCTCGATCTCCTCGTTGCGGTTGTGCTCCAGGATCGCCTTCGACTCGGCATCCTGCGTGCGGTCGGCGCGCTGGTGGTAGTAGTCGATGGCTTCGAGTTCCTCCTGCAGGCTCGCCAGCACGCGGTGGACATCCGCGGCGGTCTCCGAAAGCCCGCTCTCCAGATAGCTGCTGCTCATATGCGTCCCTCCTTTGAGAAGTAAGTATAGCACGCCGGCACGGGCCGGCAAAGCCGCATTTTGGCCATCAGCGGGTTAAAACCCGCGGGGCGCGACGCACAACCTGGTCGACAACGCCGACGCGCAATGATTTCAATCCACGCGCCCGTGTGGGGCGCGACGCTCGCCGTGCTTCCGCAGTGCCAGGGAGCGGAAGTTTCAATCCACGCGCCCGCATGGGGCGCGACATTCCGAGACCTCCCAGACGGTAAAGCTCCAGTTGGTTTCAATCCACGCGCCCGCATGGGGCGCGACCGGCGACTCCTGCGTCTGCGCCCGAGTACCACGGGTTTCAATCCACGCGCCCGCATGGGGTGTGTTCGCTGTCACCCTGATGCCTGGTAGCCCTGATGCATTTGCCGGCGCGAGGCGTCATTGGTGTGTCGGCGGAAAAGCGCAAGCGGCCAGAGGCGGGATTTCACTCCCTGCGGCACACATTTGTGAGTCTATGCGCCGCGGGAGGCGACCCCCAGAGCGTGGTGCAGGCGTTGGTCGGCCACGGCAGTCCGGCGATGACGGCGCACTATACCCATGTCGGCGTCGATGCCGCGAAGTCAGCGGTTCTGGCGCTTCCCGATGTGACGGGAGCCGACGCCGCGCGCCCTGCATCCGCGGGCGCCGTCGGGACCGTCCTGGACACGCTGGCGGAACTCTCCGTCGCCGACCTGCGGACAGTGGCGGAAACTGCCCAGGAACTGATCCACAAGCAGGAGACGCCGGGTTAAGACAGATGAGGCTCTTGCAAAACCCCCCGGACGCTGCGCCTGACGGCTTGCGTCGCGGGGCG
>CAYVKQ010000122.1:0-8633 GCA_964451945.1 uncultured Lentisphaerales bacterium | reverse complement strand
GCGGTTTGGTGTCCGTTGTAGATCTCCGCCGGGCGGCAGACGCGGTGGATGGGGCGTTCGCCGGTGGCGGGGTCGACGGCATCGCGCAGGCGGGCGGCGATCTCCCGCAGCAGGGATTCCTTGTCGGCGGGGGCGACGCAGCCCTCGGGTTCGCGGCCGCGGAGGTTGAGGTAGAGGGAGTTGATGCCGAGGCCGTAGGCGCGGGAATCGCCCCAGCGGATGTCGCTGAAGTACTCGCCGGCGCGGGTGGCGCCCGGCGCGAGCGCCGCGTAGCCGTTCTCCAGGAGCCAGGTGTTGAGGTTGAACTGGCGGCGGAAGCTGCCGAAGCCGTGGTCGGAGAGTGCGAAGAGAAGCGTGCGGTCGTCGCAGACGGCGAGCGCCTGCCCGAGGGCGCGGTCCATCTCGCCGTAGAGCCAGGGGAGAAAATCGCCGTGCGCGGCGGCGAGTTCGGCGGTGTGGAGCGGGTGGCCGGGGTCCATGGCGCGCCAGAAGGCGTGGGCGTTCTGGTCGAGCGCCGAGAAGTAGAAGAAGAAGAGCCCTTCGCGGAAGCGGGGAAGTTCCTCCGCGTACAGGCGCTGGCTTTCGCGCAGCACCTCCAGCGACTGGTTGCGGAAGAGGTCGTCGTCGAAGACGCCGGCCGAGAGGGCGCTGGTGTCCTCGGCCATCCCCTGCGTGTAGTAGCGGCCGGCGCGGCGGGCGAGGTCGGCGCTGTAGCCGGCGGGGGTGGAGAGGGGGAGGTCGGGCTCGAGCGGGTCGAGGTTGACCGGCGTGGCGTAGAGCGCGAAGGGTCCGCGCGCCTTCTTCAGATGGAAACGGCAGATGCCGTGGGCCGCGGCGAGGCCGGGAAGCATGGCGAAGCGGAGCGGCACCCAGTCGCTCCAGGCGCCCTCGCCGAGGACGAAGTCGGCCTCCTGGATGCGGATGCGGACGGCGTGTCCCTCGGGGGCGACCGAGACGTCGAAGGGGATGTCGGTGGGGGCGGGGCCGCCGGGCGAGGCGTCGAAGGTGTTCACGGGGCCGGGGATGCGCGCCTCGACCAGGTTGTCGCGAACGCGGATCCGCTCGATGCGGCCGCCCGAGACATCGCGCGAGCGCTCGCCGATGCGGTCGGTGAAGAAGGTGAAGATGCCGTAGGCGCCGTGGATGTCGGGGGTGCCGAGTCCCGAGAGCGTTGTCGCGCGCGAGGGCGTGGGGGGAAAGTTGGCGGGGATGCGCAGCACCGTCGCGGGGACGCCGCGCCGCTCCAGTTCGCACCACAGCGAGGGGCCGCGGCGGAGGTTCTCCATGGCGCCGCCGCCGACGGGGAGGCGCCACTTCCCGAGGCGGACCGTCCGTCCCGGCGGGGTGAGCCGCGCCGTCGAGAGGTAGGGGGCGAGCGTGGCGGGGTCGCGGGCGATGAAGTCGAAGATGCCGTGGGTTCCGGGGCCGGCGCCGCTGATGAAGTTCGACCAGGCGACGGGGCTCTGCGGCGGCATGCTGGTGCGCAGGGGCGAGAAATGGCCCGAGGCGGCCAGCTTGGCGAAGTTGGGCAGTCGTCCCTCGCGCATGAAGCGGGTGGCGAGGGTGGGGTCCATGCCGTCGATGCCGAGGATGATGCAGCGGCGCCAGCGGGGGCGGGCGGCGGCGCGGACAAACGGGGGACAAGCCGCAAACGCCGTCGTCGCCGCCGCCAGTTTGAGAAACGTTCGCCGGTGCATGGTCATGACTGACGGTAGGGATGATACCACGCCTGCGGAAGGTGCCGCAAGCCGGGGGGCCATTCGAATGATGAGGGGATGGGTTCTTCGGGGTCGGGGGTGGCGCACGGGCGTCAGCCCCATCAAAAAAACTTCATGCTCTTCATGTTCGTGTGAGACATACGCGTCGGCATGAGCCTCCGCGCCTCCGCGCCTCCGCGGGAAAATAGCGTCGGCATGAGCCTTGGCGTCTGGTTCAGCCCCCGTCAAGAATCGATGATCCGCAACCCCTCGACCCGCTCGAAATGCCGGCGGTTCCGCGTGGCCAGCAGCGCCTGATGCTCCAACGCCCAGGCGGCGATCCAGAGATCGGCCTTGGATGCGCCCGTCAATGTACCCCGGCGACGGAGCCTCGCCACCGTGCGGGCATACTGAATGGCTGTTTGCCTGGAAATACCAGAAAACTCGAACAGACTCAGGAAGACGATGGCGTCGTTGAGGCAATCCTCGGAGACGAAAGCGGCTCCTTCAAGGAATTCACCGGCCACGGGGGCGCAAACAACCAGCACCTCGCCCGGGTACCGAGCCAGGGCCTTCCTCGCTGGATGCTCCGCATGTTTTCGGCTGCGCCAAAGGTCGATCAGGAAATCGGTGTCAAGGCAGATCATGGAATGGCCATGTTTCGGATTCGCGGTTTTCGCACACGACGCCTGCCATTGCCACGGCGTCGGCTTCGGGAAGGGGAGGCTGTTCGTCGAGCCGTGCAAGCACATCGGCGACCGTGTGCGCAGAAGCGACCCGTGCGAGAATGCGGTCGATGGCCTTTGAAAACGACTCGGACTGGCGTTTGTGCCGTGCGAGCCGATCATAGACTCCCGATTCGAGTGCGATGGTTTTCGTGCTCATGCATGTAGAATTGCATATCATGACCGCCGGGTCAAGCCCACACGGTGAGCCTTGCGGTCCCCAGGGCTCTTTCTCTGTGTTCCTTGTGTTCTTTGTGGTGAATAAAGGCAGCGGCATGAGCCTCCGCGCCTCCGCGCCTCCGCGGGAAAATAGCGTCGGCATGAGCCTTGGCGCCGTGAGCCGGCGTTTTACGCAATTGCCCCCGCGCGCGCACTGCGCTATGCTGGTGTTTTCCCTTTCCACGGTTGCCGCCGCTTGCAGGAGAACACACCGCCATGTCGCTCGGAGTCGGTATCCTCGGCTTGCCCAATGTCGGCAAGTCCACCCTTTTCAACGCGCTGACGCGCGCCCAGAATGCCGAAGCCGCCAACTACCCGTTCTGCACCATCGAGCCGAACAAGGCGACGGTCCCGGTTCCCGACAGCCGCCTGGAGCCGCTGGCCAGGATCGCCAAGCCCGGCAAGATCGTCCACGCCACCGTCGATTTCACCGACATCGCCGGGCTGGTCCGCGGCGCGTCGCGCGGCGAGGGGCTCGGAAACAAGTTTCTCGCCAACATCCGCGAGGCCGACGCGGTGATCCACGTGGTGCGCTGTTTCGAGGACGACAATGTGGTGCACGTCGAGGGCGGGATCGACCCGCTGCGCGACATCGGCATCATCGAGACCGAGCTGGTCCTGGCCGACATCCAGTCGCTGGAGAAGCGCCTCGACCGCGTCGGCCGCCAGGCACGCGCCGACAAGGACCTGCGCAGGGAGGTCGAGGCGATGGAGGCGCTGATGGCCCATCTGAACGGCGGCGCCCCGGCCCGCACCTTCCCGCGCGCCGCATCCGATCCGATCCTCGCGACCTTCGCCGAGTTGCAGCTGCTCACCGACAAGCCGGTCATCTACTGCGCCAACGTCGGCGAGAACGACGTGGCGGCCGAAAGCGACGCCGTGCGGGCGGTCCGCGGACACGCCGCCGCCGGCGGCGCCGACACGGTGGTGATCTCCGCCCGCATGGAGGCGGAGCTGGCCGGCATGTCCGACACCGAGCGGAGCGATTTTCTCTCCTCGTACGGACTGGCCGAAAGCGGCCTCGACCAGACGATCCGCATGGCCTACCACACCCTCGGGCTCGCCAGTTTCTTCACCGCCGGGCCGGTCGAAGTGCGCGCCTGGACGTTCCGGCGCGGCTGGACGGCGCCGAAGGCGGCGGGCGTGATCCACACCGACTTCGAGCGCGGCTTCATCCGCGCCGAGGTGATCGCCTTCGACGACTACGTGCGGCTGGGCGGCGAGGCCCCTTGCCGCGGCGCCGGACTGCTGCGCGTCGAGGGCAAGGAGTACGAGGTCCGCGACGGCGATGTGATGCATTTCCTGTTCAATGTTTAACCCCGGCGAGGGCTGTATGCCTGAATCGATCCCTGTCTCCCAGACCGACCTGATCGCCTTCTGCGACGCCAAGGACATCCTCTGCCAGGCGCCGCAGCGCGACAGCGGCGACCTCATCCGCACTCTCGTCTACCGGCTTGCGGGCAACCACGGCATCGCCGACCCGCAGGCCATCGCCGAGGCGGTCATCGAGCGCGAGCAGTCGACGTCGACGGTCATGCCCAACGGCGTCGCCGTGCCGCACGCCCGCCTCGCCGGCATCGAACGGCCCTATGTCGCCATCGCCACCTCGCGCGAGGGGTTCGCGTTCGGCGGCCACACCGTCCACCTGGTCCTGCTCGTGCTGATCCCGACCGACAAGCCGGCGCTCTACCTGCAGACCCTCCGTTCGCTCGCCACCGTCCTGCGCGAGGACGACGCCACCCGGCGCCTCGCCGCCATGACGGCCGCCGAGGAGGTGATGCGGTTCTTCCAGACCGGCGGCCTGCGCCTCCCCTCCTACATCTGCGCGGCCGACATCATGACGCCCCCCGGCACCACCCTGCGCGACAACGCCAGCCTCAAGGACGCAATCGACCTCTTTACCGAGAACGACTACGACGAAGTGCCGGTCGTCGACAAGGAGAACGACCTCGTCGGCGTCGTCAGCGCCAGCGCGCTGATCCACGTCTGCCTCCCCGACTACCTGCTCTGGATGGACGACCTCTCGCCGATTCAGAACTTCGAGCCGTTCGCCGAGGTGTTGCGCAAGGAGCACAGCACGTGGCTGAGCGAGATCATGTCGGAGCGCTTCGCCTACGTCCAGGTCGCCTCGCCGGCCATCGAGGTGGCGGCCGAGTTCGCCCGCCAGAATACGGCGCACTGCTACGTGCTGCGCGAGAAACGCCTGGTCGGCGTCATCTCCCTGCGCACCTTCCTCCACAAGATCTTCCGGGCCTGAACCTATGAGCACATCGAGCACCCCTCATCCCGTCCCCGTCAAAGAGATCGCGGCCAAAGGCGTGGCCCTGGTCGCCATCACCTGCGGCTTCGGCTGGCTGGCCCATGTCGCCGGCATCGCCGCCGAAACCAACCAGGTGGTCTCCGTCTGCACGTTCATCGCCGTCATCTGCACCACCCTGTTCTTCTGGCAGTACCGCCTTGCGGCCGCCTTTCTCGGCATCGCGCTGCTGATCGGCACCCGCGTCTTCACGCTCAAGGGGATGCTCGCGGCGACGGAGCTGGACATCATCCTGTTCCTGATCGGCATGATGACCATCGTCGGCGTGCTGAAGGATCTCGGCTTGTTCACGTGGCTGATCCAGACGGTCATCCGCGTCCGCCGCATGGACGGCTGGATCTTCACCGTGATCCTGTGCGTCCTCTCCGCGGTGATGGCGTCGGTGGTCGACGAGGTGACTTCGATCGTGGTCATGCTGGCGCTGGTGTTCCAGGTGTGCGACACGCTCAAGCTCAAGCCCGCGCCGTTCGTCCTGATTTCGGTGATGGCGACGAACATCGGCTCGTCGGCGACCATGCTGGGCAACCCCGTCGGCGTCTTCATCGGCACCAAGGCCGGCTTCACCTTCGGCTACTTCTTGCAGCACGCGACCCCCGTCGCCCTCGTCGCGCTGGCCGTCGCCACCGTCACCTGCATGGTTTGGTTCCGCCGGGACATCCGCACGATGTCGGAACGGATGCGGCAGCACCGCAGCGCCAACGAGGGGCTGGGGCCGCTGTTCCGCATCCCCCACCGCCGCGGGCTGGTGATCCTGGTCGCCACCGTCGGGTTGATCGCCTGCCACCACCAGGTCGAACTGCTGCTCGGCCTCGTCGGGCCCGGCGTCCTCCCCGAGATCGCGGCGCAGAACAAGAACGCCTTCCTCATCGTCACGCCGCTGATCATCGCCGGGTTGCTGATGCTCTACCGCCCCAGGCGGGCGCGCTACTACATCGAGCACGAGGTCGAGTGGTGGACGCTCCTTTTCTTCATGATGCTCTTCGCCGTCTCGGGCGGACTCGAGCAGCAGGGGGTCACCGAGGAGCTGGCCAACAAGCTCAACGCGCTGGTCAAGGGCGGCCCCCGGGCGATGGTTCCCTTCGTGCTGTTCCTCTCGGCGATCGGCTCGGCCTTCGTCGACAACATCGTCTTTGTCGCCGCCTTCGCCCCGGTGATCCAGGTGCTGCAGAACAGCAACTCGGCCTTCTCCCTTCTCTGGTGGGCGCTCCTCTTCGGCGCCTGCTTCGGCGGCAACATCACGGCGATCGGCTCGACGGCGAACATCGTCGCCCTCGGTATGTTCGAGAAGCGCTACCACGCCCATATCGGCTTCATGGAGTGGCTGAAGATCGGCGCGATCGTCGGGCTGCTCACCGGCCTCGTCGCCTGGGGGATGATGATGATCATGCCCATCGCGTCCCCGCCCGGCGGCCACGCGCCGGCGCCGGCGGCTGCCGTGGCGCCACCGGAAAACGCGCCGGTCGCGGGGTGCGATTTGGAGCAGAGCCTGAGCGATCTTCGCCGGGCGCGTGCCGTACGCACCGCAACCGAAATGCAAGAGCCCTCCCTGCGCTGCGGAACCGACACCCTGTCCGTTGACGTGATCGACGCCGTGATCGCCGGCATCCCCTCCGCCGTTACCGCAGGAGCAGCAGGGTGCCCGACGGAGTGAACGATTCATACGCTCCCATATCGACCGTCCGGCCTCCGATCCGCGGGTTCCCCGCCAGGTCGAAGGCGCCGGCCATCCAGACAGCATTCGCCCCCTTGTTGATGCAGGGGGAAGTGGCGCGCAAGCGGAAATCGAAGCGGTCGGCGTTCTTGAAAAGCGGGTCGGCGTGGATGCAGCCCTCGCCCGCCACCCCCTCGTCGCCGATGTCGGATGTTGCGGCGGTGATCTCGCCGACGACGTTGGTGGCGTTCCCCCAGACGATGCAATTGGTCATGCTGACCGCGCCGGTACTCCTCCGGATCCCCTGGTGGAGGTTGTGCGCCACAGTGCAGTTTTCCAGATGCGCAACCCCCGCAACATAGTACTTCCCCCCGTCGCCGGCGCAATAGATGCCGCCGCCCGCACTGACCGTTCCCGTGGCGGCGTTTCCGTAGACCAGGCAATTCCGCATCCACAGGGCTGTCCCTTTGTAGGATATCCCTCCCCCTAACCGCGCTCCCGTGCTCAGTTAGAAATGAGGCTCTTGCATAACCATTTGGGAAGACTCCGTTTCGGCTCACCGGGACGGTTCGCCCCACCTAACCACCTGGTAGGGCGAGGCGTCCCCGCCGAGCCGCAGGGGTTTTGCAGGAGCCTCAAATGACAGTCACAATGTAAAAAACTCTCCATGATCGCATCCATGCTCGCTTGCTTCGCCCGGCGATTTGACCTATTGTGGAGACGCTTACAGAACCCCCTGTAAAAGCCGGGACTCCACTCCCGAACCCTGTCCCCTGAACCCTTTGCCTACAAACCCCTTTCCCCCATGCCCCTCTCCCCCGACACTCCCGGAACCGTCATCCTGCGGGACGCGCCGCCCGCGGGCGAGTCCCGCTGGCTGGCCTTTTGCGACCCCGAGCGCGTCTTCGCGGCCCGCACCGTGGCCGAGGTTGCGCCGATCTTGCGCGCCGTCGAAGAGGCGGCCGCCGCCGGCCTCTTCGCCGCGGGGTTCGTCGCCTACGAGGCCGCCCCCGCGTTTGACCCCGCCGGCCGCACGCGTCCGCCGTCCGCCGCGCCGGGCGCGCTGCCGCTGGCGTGGTTCGGCCTCTACCGCCGCGTCGCCACACCCGCCGCGCTGCCGCCGGCCGCCGCCGCGCCCCCGCGCCTGACGTGGACCCCCTCCGAGACGGCCGCCGACCACGCCGGCCGCATCGCCCGCATCCGCGCCCGCATCGCCGCGGGCGACACCTACCAGGTGAACCACACCCTCCGCCTGCGCGCCCGCGTCGCGGGCGACGCGTGGGCGCTCTTCCTGGCGCTCGCCACCGCCCAACCCACCCGCTATGCCGCCTGGGTCCGCCTCGACGGCCACACCCTCTGCTCCGCCTCGCCTGAGCTTTTCTTCCGCCGCGACGGCGACCGCGTCATCTGCCGCCCCATGAAGGGGACCGCCCCCCGCGGCGACACCCCCGCCGAGGACCGCGCCGCGCGCGCCGCGCTCCGCCGGTCGCCCAAGGACCGGGCCGAGAACGTCATGATCACCGACATGGTCCGCAACGACCTCGGACGCGTCGCGCGCCCCGGCACGGTGCGCGTCCCCCGCCTCTTCGAAATCGAGCCCTATCCCACGGTCTGGCAGATGACCTCCACCGTCGAAGCCCGCACCGACGCCGGCCTCGCCGACCTCTTTGCCGCGCTCTTCCCCTGCGCCTCGATCACCGGCGCGCCGAAGGTCCGCGCCACCGAGTTGATCGCCGGCCTCGAATCGTCCCCGCGCGGTGTCTACACCGGCGCCATCGGCTACGCCGCGCCCGGCCGCCGCGCCCAGTTCAACGTGGCGATCCGCACCGTCGCCATCGACCATGCCGCCGGCACGGCCGAATACGGCGCCGGCGGCGGCATCGTCTGGGATTCGCGCGCCGACAGCGAATACGCCGAGGCGCTTTCCAAGACCCGCCTGCTCGACGCCCCGCCGGCTGACACGCGGCTGCTCGAAACCCTTCTCTGGCGTCCCGGCCGCGGCTGGTTCCTGCTGCGCGGCCACC
>CAYVKQ010000121.1:0-8634 GCA_964451945.1 uncultured Lentisphaerales bacterium | reverse complement strand
TGCTGTACTACGAGAGCACGCGCGACACGGCGAGCCACTTCTTCATCCACTACCTGCCCAAGGGCGTCTATGTCTTCGAGTACAGCGTGCGGGTGCAGCTCAAGGGCGTCTACCAGAGCGGGATCGCCAGCATCCAGTGCATGTACGCCCCCGAGTTCAACAGCCACAGCGAAAGCGTGGCGATCGAGGTGAAGTAGGATCAGCGCAGCCGTCGCGCCGCCGCGGCGGGATCTTCGGCCGCGAGGATCGCCGAAACGACGGCGATCCCATCCGCCCCGGCCGTCCGGACGGCGGCACTGTTGCCTGCGTTCATCCCGCCAATCCCCACCAGTGGCAGGCGTGTGGCGGCACGGATGGCGCGCAGCCCGTCCAGACCCGTGGCTGCGGGCGTATCCCGCTTGGTCGGCGTGTCGAACACGGGGCTGACGCCCAGATAGTCGGCCCCTTCCGCCTCGGCGGCCAGCGCCTCCGCGACGGTGCTGACGCTCACGCCGATGCAAAAGGCGGGGCGCACCAGCCGCCGTGCGACGGCGCACGGCAGATCGTCTTGTCCGATATGCAGGCCGTCGGCATCGGCCGCCAGGGCAATGTCGAGCCGGTCATTGACGATCAGCGGCACGCCCATCGGGCGAAGCAGGGCGACCAGCTCCCGCGCCTGCGCCAGCAGGGCGCGCGACGAAGCCGTCTTGGCCCGCAATTGGACACAGGTCACCCCGCCGCCGACCGCGCGGCGGACGATGTCCGTCAAGCGCCGGCCTCCGGCCAGCGCTTCGTCCGTGACCAGATAGAGATGGAGGTTGATCATGGCAGTGGGGTTTCATCGATGCGCGCGCCGCGCCGCACCGCGCTTTCATCGATTTCGTCCAGAGCATCGATCAGGCGAACCTGGAAGGTTCCCGGCCGCGGCGCACCGGCTGCGGCCATCTCGCCGGCGATGCCGAAGACGACCAGGCCGGCAACCGTTGCGGCGAGGGGATCGGCCTGCACGGCGCTCAGCGCGCCGATGATCGCCGAAGCCGCGCAGCCGCTGCCCGTGATGCGGGCCATCAGGGGGTGGCCGTTGCGGATGCGCACCCTGCGTTGCCCATCCGTCACAAAATCCTCGGGGCCTGTCACCGCGACAACCGTCCGGGCATCGCTTGCAAGCTGCATGGCGGCGGCACGCGCCTGGTCGACGGTGTGCCGGCTATCCACGCCGTGCGTGTGCGCCCCGTTCTCCAGCAGGGCCAGGATCTCCGAGGCATTGCCCCGGATCACCGAAGGATGCACCTCCCGGATCAGCCTGCGCGCCGTCTCGGTCCGCAGGGTCGTCGCTCCCGCACCCACGGGGTCGAGCACGATGGGGATCGATTTGGCCTGCGCGGCGTGTCCCGCGCGGAACATGGCCTCGATCCACGGGGGGGACAGCGTGCCGATGTTGAGGACCACCGCGCGGGCGATGGACGCCATCTCCTCCGCCTCTTCCAGGGCGTGCGCCATGACCGGCGAAGCTCCCAGCGCCAGAAGGGCATTGGCGGTGGTGTTCATCACCACATAGTTCGTGATGTTGTGAATCAGCGGACATTTCATGCGAACATCACGCAATCCTGCGATGATTCGGTCGGTGGTAAGCATGCCGTGATGGTACTGAACCGGCGCTTGCCGGTCAATCGCTGAACTTGAGAGACGCCGCCCCTGAAGCCTCAAGCGGTTCGAGATCGGGAAGACGCAGGACGACGCCTTGTCTCCGCGCGAAGCGGTGCACGGCGCCGCCCATGGCGGTGATGGCGGCGTCGGTACCTACGCGCAACGCGGCGCCGGAGACGATGCCGTACCCGACGGTGCGGGCGGGCGCGGCACGCAACAGCGTCAGCAGCTCCTGCCAGGCGTCGTCTTCCCCGTGCGTATCGCAGACCAGCGGCGCCAGCCCCAGGCAGGGAAAGGGTTCCGCCGTGGTGTCGTCGCCGGGGTCGCGCCAGCGCACCCAGAGACGGCCGAGCATGATGGATCCGGCCGACAAACCGGCAAACGGCACGCCTGCGCGGTGCAGCGAACGGAGCAAGGGGACGAGCCCGGCGGCCGCCAGGGTCCGCATGCCGGCCTCCACGTCGCCGCCGCTGATGAACACGATGTCCGATTCCGACAGGATGCGCCTGCAAAGGGCGTTGTCGGCGCGGGACGCGGCCGTTGGCGCCAGCGTCACCCCGGCCGCGCCCGCGCCTTTGAACCACTCGGCCCCCCAGCGGAAGAAGCCGCGGTCATCGCCGTTGGCGCTGCCTACGCAGGCCACGCGCGGCGACCGGAGCCCGGCGTCGGCGAGGATCGACGCCAGCAGCTTTCCGGGGTGGAGTCCCTCCCGGCGGTGATAGCCGCCGGCGATGAGGTAGAGGGCGCCCCTCTGCCGGTCATGCGTAGCGCGGGTCAAGATAGGCCTCCACGGGCAGAGGAAATTCGGCCCGCGCGCGCCGGAACTTGCCGGAGCGCGCGGGAAGGATTTCCGTTTCGACGGACACGGCGATGTCGGCATCCTCGCCATAGAGGCGGCGAAGTTGCTCCGCCGCGGGCGCGACGCCGAAGCCGCGCCCGGCCAGGCAGCGGAGCCGGTAGCGGCCCGCCGCCTGCTGGATCAGTTCATAGGCGATCAGGCCGGCCACGCTTCCCAACTGCTCATCCAACTGCCGCTCGGTTACCAGGCGCCCCCGGGTGGTGAGCGTCAGATTCCCGGCGCGGCCCTCGATGCAGGCGACCGTGAGTCCCTCGCGCCGGCCGCAGGGGCACGGACCGCACTCCTCCAGGCGGACCAGGTCGCCGGTGTTGAAGCGCAGGAGGACGCACCACGGGTTGTGGAACGTCGTGACCAGCAGGCGGCCGACAGCCGGACCGCCATGGGCGGCGACCAGCGGCTGGAAGTCGATGCGGCACGTTTCGGTATTCTGGTGGAACCGGCCGTGCTCGCACTCCACCAGGACGTAGCCGGCTTCGGTTGTCCCGTAGGAACTGCACACCGGAGCGTGGAAGGCGCGGTCGATCTGGCGCCGGTCGAGGACCGAGGGCATCTCGAACGTGAGGACGATGAGCGCCGGCTGAAACACCGGTAGCGCATGGTCGGCGGCAAAGGTGGCCAGCCGTGATAGATAGGACGGATTGGCCTCCAGCACGCGCGGCTGGAATGCCTCCAGTTCGGCCAGCATCCGCCGGCAGAGGTCGGGTGTCCAGAGCGCCGGCGTGCTCTTCTCGTTCAGGTAGAGGAAACGACCCAGCCGGCGCCCGGCCATCGGCAAGTCGCATGCGTCGGACTGCGGGCCCACACTCAGCGCGCTGGCGAGCAGCGCTTCGCGATGGCTGCCCAGCGCAGCCTGCCGCGTGTGCGCGTTCAGCTGCCAGGAGGCCTCTTCGGACGCGTTCCACCACGCTTGACTCCAGAGGTTCGTGACGCGTTCGTCGGTGGTTCCGCTGGTGCTGACGAGCTCGACCTCACCCTGGCGCAAACCCTCGCCGACATCGCGTGCGCTAGGCGTGAGTCCGGACGGACAATGGGCCCGGATGTCGGCCTTGGTCAACACGGGCAGGGCGGCATAGCGGCGGTCGATGGGGTGGCCGGGGCCCGGATCCAGCGCACGCCACCGGGCATAGGCGGCTACCTGGCCGAGGGCCAGTTCAAGCGTCTCCTGCGATCTGTTCTCGTAGGATGCGGCCGCGAGAGGCGGGAAAGGATAGTCGCGGAAAACACTAGCCATGGTTCGGTTCCACCCACAATTGCGCCGGAGACAGAAAATCAGAAGTGAGACGCTCGACGCATCCAGTAGACCACGGTTGTCGCGTCGCCGCAAGCGGAATTGAATTGTGCCCGCGCCCTGCCCATGCCCCATTGTTCCCGTTTCGCTGGTCTCCGTCTCCGCTCCCTTGACGCCTCAGTCCATGATCGGCTACCGTTCTCTCCAGGGAGGGAATGGGCTCCTTCAGGCTGGTTGCTGCGTGCGTGCGCCCGCAGGGCCTGAAGAGCAGTCTTTTGTCAGTACATTGTCTGCGCGTGGTCGTGACCGATCCGGGAGCATCGCCATGGGAACGAAGAAACAACCGATCCAGTTAGGGGAATTCGGCGCCGCTGGAGCATGCAAGGAGTATACGCCGCCTGCGGACCCGTCCGTTCTGAAGAAACTGGCTCGGTGGCAGGACTGGAAACTCGGTCTGCTCCTGACCTGGGGGCCCTATTGCCAGTGGGGTGTCACCGAGTCCTGGACGTTGGTCACCACCCGCCATCCGTGGAACGGCCGCCCGCCGCAGTTCGCAGATCTCGATGACCGCACCTATGCCAGGGAATACGAGAAACTGGCACGCACATTCAATCCCGGCGCCTTCGATCCGGACAAGTGGTCCGCCGCCGCAAAGGAAGCCGGCATCCAGTATGTGCTACCCATGTCCAAACATCACGACGGCTTCTGCATGTTCGACACGGCGACGACCGACTACCGGATCACCGACACCAGATGTCCGTTCAGCCGCAATGCCCGGGCTGACGTGCTCAAGGCGCAGTGCGCGGCCTTCCGCCGGCAGGGGTTGGGCGTCGGCCTCTATTTCTCCAAAGTGGACTGGCACTGTCCGTATTACTGGAAGCCGGAACTGCCCCCGGTCGGCGGCCAGGGCGCCAACTACAGGGTGTGCGACGATACCGGGACATGGGAAAGGTTCAAGGCCTTCACGTGGCGGCAGATCGAGGAGCTGGTGACCGGGTACGGTCCGATCGACCTCCTCTGGCTGGACGGCGGCGCCGTGCGCCCGCCCGAGCAGGACATCGACATGGACGGGCTGGCGGCCATGGCACGCGCGCATCAGCCCGGGCTGATCGTGGTGGACCGCACGGTCACCGGACCAAACGAGAACTACGTAACGCCGGAGCAGCAGGTGCCGGACCATTACCTGCCGTACCCATGGGAAACCTGCATGACCATGGGCACAGCCTGGAGTCACAGGTTCAGCGAGCAATACAAGAGCGCCGGCGTTCTCCTGCGCACCCTCTGCCGGATCGTGGCCCGCGGGGGCAACTACCTGCTTGGCGCCGCTCCGGGGCCCGACGGCGAACTCGACGAAACCGTCTACGTGCGCTTCCGGGAGATGGGCTCGTGGCTGAAGGTCAACGGAGAGGCCATCTACGGCACGCGGCCCATCGCCCCGTACGAACAGGGAAACTGCGTCTTCACCTGCAAGCCGGACGGCACCGTGTACGCGATCATCCTCTCGGTCGGTGACGGCGACGCCATTCCGGAGTCCGTATCCCTTCCGGCCGACCTCGTGGCAAGGGCCGGAAGGATCACGCTCATCGGTCACGGCGATGCGAAACCAGGAAAGACCCATAGCGGCCGCACAACGATTGCCATCCCGGCCGGCGCGCGTGCCAATCCGTGCTGCGCCCATGCCTGGACGCTCAAGCTGGAGCAACCGTAGAAGCCAGGAAGCACGACCTCGGGCACTGCGGTTGGGTGAAGCTGATTCGTCTCCATGCCCGTAAGCCGATCCCCCATCAAACTGCCACCACCCTTGTCGTTAACTGATTACATTGAAACCTTTTTTCCTATTGCACTCACAATTGAAAATCCACTATTCTAAACCTGTTTTTCAAAAATGATTTGGCGCTGAGTGAGGCGACGGCAGACGTTGGAACCGGTCGCGTTGGTACGTTTCATTTGGTGCTTCTGCCGCAACATCGAGCTGACTATGACGTCACCATCCGGACAGCATTCGAGCGCCAACGCGGGCGCACCCGCAGAGGACACCCGCCCTCTGGCCGAGGGCATGCCATACCCTTCCGCAAAAGGGTCTGCCTACTACGGGTTCTCGCCATACAGCGGTGGGCAATACGGCTACGGATCGCCCGCCTATGGCGGCGGGGGAATCACCGACGAGAGCGACTCCCTGCTGGGCATGCTGACCATCGGCCGGTTGATCCGCGTCTGTTCGCAACGCTGGGCGACGATTCTGGCCTTTGCCGTGCTCGGCCTGCTCGGGGCCTTTGCGGCGCTCAAGCTGCTGCCGACCATCTACGAGGCCAGTAGCGTGCTGGAGATGAGCGTCCGGCCGACCCGCATCACTTCAAACCGGGGGGCGCTTCTCGAGGGCGACACCGTCGGCTCGGTCGAAGAGGTCTTCAACACCCGGCTCGCCCGCCTGCGCAGCCGCGCCATGCTCGAACAGGTGTTGCAGCGCTTCCTGGTCGGCAACCCCAACACGACGATCGCCGAACCCGAAATTCTCCGAATTCTGGTGAAGGAAACCAAGCTCGCGTTGCAGCGGCGGTCACGGCTGATCGTCGTTTCCGTCCGCTCCGGCGACGCCCAGCTGGCCTCCGACCTGGCGAACACATACGCCTTGACGGCCGAGGATTTCGCGCACGAGGAGAACAAGGCGATCTCCGAGGAGGCCGTCGCCTGGCTCAAGACCACGGTCGAGGCGCAGCGGCGCAAACTGGCCCAGGCGGACCAGGCGGTCCTCGATTTCAAGATCGGCACCCAGATCGACGCCTTTGAAAAGGAGAAAGAGGAGATCGGTAGCATCCGCCAGCGGGTCAGCGAGGACATCACCGCGCTGGAATCGCGCATCACGATGGCCGAGGAAATGCTCAACACGCTGCAACAGATCCAGAACGAGCCGGACCGCTTCGGCCTGTTGCCCGACGACACCCCGCGCGCAGCCGAGATCACGGCGACGTACAGCAAACTCCAGGAGCAGATCGCCGAGCGCAACGCCATGCTTGCCCGGTACACGGCGAAGCATCCCGACGTGCTGGTCAAGGAGAAAGAGGTGGAAGTCTACCGCAACCAGTTCGCCGAGGTCGTGCGCCGGGCCTATGAGACGGCGCAGGCCAACCTGGGCCTGCTCAAGAGCCAGATGGAGCCGTTCAAGGTCCGGCACACCGAACTGGTGCGGAACTACGCCGACCTGCAGGCCAAGATCGACGCCGCCACGGTCCGGCTTCACCAGTTGGAGCGAGACCTGGAAGTGAACGAGAGCAGTTACCAGGCGCTGTTGAACCGGATGGAGGAGGCGCGTCTGGCGCACGACGAAAACACCTGCACCATCAAGGTTTCCGAAACCGGCGCCGTGCCGACCGAACCGGTGTTTCCCAAACCGCTGCTGCTGTTTCCGGCGGGGCTGGCGGTCGGCCTGCTGCTGGGCGTGTCGTGCGTCCTGCTGATCGACCATCTGGAAGACAAGGTCACCGGACTGGCCGACATCGAGGGACGCCTGCGGATGAAGGCGCTCTGCATCCTGCCCCATGTCGACGCTAAAAACCGGGAAGAGATCGCCTTCATCACCGCGACCGACAGCTTCGCCCACTACTCGGAAGCATTCGGCGGTCTGCGGAACCTGCTCGACTCCCCCCGCTACCGCGAACACACCCACGTCATGCTCGTCATCAGCACGCAGCCCGGAGAGGGGAAGACGGTCACCTCGACCAATCTGGCACTCTCCTATGCCACCAGCGGCCAGAAGACACTGCTTATCGACTTCGACCTGCGCCGGCCGCGGCAGGCTCGCGTGTTCAAGAAGGGCAAGGACGACTTCAACAGCCTCCCGTATGTGCTGTCGGCCAACGACCCGGCCTATTTCGAATATCTGCCGACGCCCAGCGGCTACGCCAACCTCGACCTCGTCCTTTCCCGCGAATCGGCCGAGATCAACCCGGCCGCGCTGATGGCGTCGGGAATCGTGCGCACCTTCCTCGACTGGGCGCGCGAGCGGTATGACCGCGTGATCATCGATTCCCCGCCCTTCGGCATCATCGGCGACGCCGTCGCCCTCTCCACCCTCGCCGACAGCGTCATGATCATGTGCTGCCCCGACCGCACCAACTACGGCGCCATCAATCACGCGGTGCGGCACCTCACCGAAGCCGGAGCCCGTGTGATCGGCGTGCTGGTCAACGACGTCGACTTCAACCGCCGCGGCTTTTTCCACAGCTCCAACGCGCACTACCGCTACACCTACGGCTACGGTCAGCCGTACGCCAAGCGGACCCAGACCGAAGAAGAAGATGATGAGGACAAGACCAAGAATGATGCAGAGAGCGGCGCGAGTGTGTGAGCCTAGCCGGGTCCCCGCTGCGACGGTTCCGCCCCTGCGCATGGTGCGTGCCCCTTGCCCATGACGGATGATCGGTTGCAGCATCCTACGCCACCTTGCTCCAGCGGGGCGCCCCTATGATGTTTCTGAAGGCCAAAGAGATCCACACGCTCGACAAGCGCATGATCCTGGAACAGCGCAGCCCGGGCATGGCGCTGATGAACCGCGCCGGGCTCGCCGTGGCGCAGGTCATCGCGCAGGTCGCCGCCGTCCGCAACGAGCGACGGCGCGTCACGTGTGTCGTCGGCAAAGGGAACAACGGCGGCGATGCCCTGGTCGCGGCGCGAAACCTCTTCGAGAGCGGCTGGCCTGTCGGTGTGCTGATGACGTGCCTCCCCGCGAAGCTCGGAGGCGACGCGCGCGAAGCCTGGACCGACCTGCACCGCGCCGGCATTCCCCACCTGGTTCTGGCCGATGCGGGCGACTGGGAGGAGACCCCCGGCGACGGACGGGGCGCGGCAAGCCTCCCCCTCACCGGGATCGTCGTCGACGGCCTGCTGGGCACCGGCGGCCGCGGCGCGCCGTCCGGGGTCACGG
>CAYVKQ010000120.1:0-8642 GCA_964451945.1 uncultured Lentisphaerales bacterium | reverse complement strand
CGCCCTGCTGGACTGCCGCGTACGGCGGCTCGGCGGCGAGAAGACGACCCAGGCGCTGGACACGGATGGCAAGAGCGCCTGGCACATCCGCGAGAGCGATCCGACGAGTGCGCGCTTCTACTCGACGCGCATCGTGCGCGCCGGCAAGTCCGAAGCGGCGAAGTTCCGCGTCATGATCGTCTCCGAGACCGCCGCTTCCGCCCGCGCAGCCGAGGAGTTGAGCGCGGCGCGTCTCGCCATCCTCGATGCGATCGACCGCGCGACGCTCGAGCAGCGCCGGCTCGCCTGGTGGAAGGCCTACTGGGAGAAGGGGTGGATCCGCCTTGAGGGCGACAGCCGCGCCGAGTTCCTCGAGCATGTCTGGTATGTCAATCTCTACGCGTGGGCAAACGTCGGCTTCGGTCCGATTCCGCCGAAGTTCAACGGCGGCCCCGGTCTCGTGCACGGCGACAGCCGCTGCTGGGGCGCCGGTCTCTGGTACCAGAACACGCGCGAGCTCATCTGGCCCATGTGCGCCGCCGGGCACCCCGATTTCGTCCGGAACCTGCTGGAGTTCTACGACTCCTTCCTCGCCGAAAGCCGCGCGCGGCAGGCCGCGTCCAAACGCGACGGACTCCTCGGCGGAACCCGCCTCTGGGAGACGACACCCATAGGTTTCAGTCCCCTCGCCAACACTAATGCCGCCACCGCGCGTCCCGAGGCGACCCGTCCCTACCGCCCCGTCTCCGCGGCCGACCGTGCCGCGGCACGCGCGGCGCGGGAGAAGGAGCAGGCCTCCTTCACGAGCCACGTCTTCTCGAGCGGCACGGAACTCCTCCAGCAGATGTTCGACTACATGCGTTTCACGGGCGACCGCTCTTTCGTGCCGACGCTCGCGACGTGGTTGCGCGAACAGACCGAGCTCTATCTCTCGCTGCTCGAGAAGGGAGATGACGGACTTTTCCACATCCGCTGCACGAATGTCAATGAAAGCTGGTGGAAGAAGGACGATTCGATCGTCGATCTCGCCGCCGCCCGCTTCTGTCTCGCCCAGACCGTCGCTCTCGGTTCGGAGTTCGGATTCCCGAAGGAACTGATTGCGGACACCAGGCTCCATCTTGACGCCATCGCCCCGTTCCCGACGCTCGGTGACTACAAATACGACAAGAGCTGGAGCCGCAACATCTCAGGTGTGCAGCCGGGTGACCGGATCTGGGCGCCGTGCATCGCTTTCACCAACGGCACAATCAAAAAGAACTGCGAGTACAACCAGCTCTATCTCGTCTTCCCGTTCGCCATGGCTCATGCGGATGCGCCCGACACCGATCCGGTCCGTGCCCGGGCATGCGCGACCTACGATCACCTCCCGGAAGCGAAGAGCGGCGGCTGGGGCTGGAGTCCGGTGGCGATCGACGCCGTGCGTCTGCACCTGACGAACGCCGCCGACATCGTCTATTCCCATGCCCGTGCCACCTGCATATGGCCCTTTGGCGGCGGCAAGTCGCCGGCTTCTCCCCTCTACCCGGGCGCGGCCGTCGAGGATGCTCCCTACTTCGACGGGACGGGCGTCATGCAGACCGGCGTCCAGGAGATGCTCCTCCAGTCCCATGCCGAGGAACCTTCGGCGGAACTCTATAAAGGCGGCGAGCTCAAGCTCATCCCCGATGTGCCGAAGTCCTGGCGCGGCGCCTTCCGTCTGCGGGCGCGCGGCGGCATTGAGGTCGAATGCGAGTTTGCCAACGGCGAGGTGCTCTCCAAGCGGATCACGCCGGTTCCCTGCGAGACGTCCGTCTCGAATGCCACCCTCGCGCCGCCGTTCAGCGACGGCATGGTGCTTCAGCGCGACCTGCCGGTCGCCGTCTGGGGAACGGCCGATCCCGGGACGAAGGTCACCGTCGCGTTCGCGGGCCAGGTCAAGACGACGTTCGCCGCCAGCGACGGCGCCTGGCGCCTCACGCTCGATCCTCTCGCGGCCTGTGCCGAAGGGCGCGACCTGCGCGTCAACGATCTCCTCCTGCACGATGTCGTCGTCGGCGAGGTCTGGCTCGCCGCAGGACAGAGCAACATGGAACTGCCCCTCTGGAGCGAAACGCCGCGCTATCGCGACGGCAAGGGCGCGATGATCGCCCAGATGACCCGTCAGCCGCTCATCCGCTTCCGTCTCGGCTATGCGTTCGGACAAGGGCGTCCCTGGGAGAAAGCCGAACCGAAGGCCCTTGGCGCCGGACGCGGCTGGAGTTCACTCGCGTTCTGGTTTGCCCGCGAACTGAAGCTCGCGCTCGACGTGCCGGTCGGCATCCTCGCGTTCTACCAGGGCGGCACGCCGATCGAGAAATGGACGCCCGGCGGCGAGCTCTTCGACAAGGGCGTCGCGCCGTTCGCGCCCTACACCGTGCGCGGATTCATCTGGTACCAGGGCTGCGCGAACGGACCGAAGGACTACTGCCAGAAGCTCCATAAGCTTTATCACGGATGGACGAACGCCTTCGAACGCGCGTCGCTCCCGATGCACCTCGTGCAGATCCCCGACCATGGCGCGGCGCTCCAGCTCGAGCAGAGCCGTTTTGCCGATGAGGAGCCGAACGCCGCCGTCGTCGTTATCAATGACGTCGGCAACGCCTTCGGCGACGAGCATCCGCCGCGCAAGGAGATTGTCGCCCAGCGTCTGGCGCTGCAGGCACTCAAGCGCGTCTACGGTTTCGACGGCATCGAAGCCGACGCTCCGCGCGCCCTATCCGCAACACGCGAAGGCGAGAAGGTGCGCGTCACGTTCGCCCATGCCCAGTCGCTCTACGTCTACAACGACGATTTCGCTATGCCCGACGGCTTCGAGATCGCCGGGCCCGACCAGATCTTCCATCCCGCGCGGGTGCTCAACATGCAGACCCAGACGAATGCGCAGGGCGCCGTGAACGCTGCGTTCTTCGGCGGCATCGCCAAGACACCCGAGTTGCTGCTCGACGCGCCCGGCGTCACCGAACCGATAAGGGTGCGCTATCTCTTCCAGCGTCCCTGCCGCGGTAGCGTCTTTAGCGAGGTCAACCTGCCGATGAGCGCCTTCGAACTGTCCGTCGGCAACTGAAGAATACTCCCATAAGCGGCAGTTGAACTGACATATCACTACTGTCCGGTTAAACTCGAGTCAATCATAGATTAGCCCGATAAACATTTGAGAAAAACCCATTTTACAAGTGTTTTCGGAGAACCAACCGCTCGCCGAAGCACCCGGCATGCAGGAACAGCCCTATTTGCCGTTTTTTTTGACCGGACAGTAGTGAAACTCGAAAATAGATGGTGGCCAAACCGTCATCTTGGGCATTTTTGATGCTCGCTACGCGTGGTTTGCACAAGAAACCACAGTTCTCGCCAATAGGAGGAAGCTCTTGCAGAACCCCTCCGGATCGGCAGGGACGCCTCGCTCTACCCGTGGCGTTCGTCCGCAAACAGACTGCTGGTTGTCGCCCGTCGGGCGCGCGCTCAAGAGAGATAGGGGTTGTCGCGCTTCTCGGCGCCGATGGTCGTCGTCGGCCCGTGTCCCGGAATCACGAGGGTGTCGTCGGGGAGGTCGATCAGCAGACGCAGCGAGCGCCGCAGCGTCTTGCCGTCGCCGCCGGGGAGATCGGTGCGGCCGACCGAACCGGCGAAGAGCGTGTCACCGCTCAACAACAGCTTGGCGTCCGCGAACCAAAGGCACTGACACCCCGGGGAGTGCCCCGGCGTCTGCAGGATTGCGGCGGTCACTCCGCCGGCGGCCAGCGGCGGCGCCGGGGTCGGCGTCGGCACCAGCGACGCGGGCCGCGCCGGAACGGTGACATAGGGGGGAAAGCGGTTGAGGCCGGAAAACGCCCAGGAGGCGTCCCCGGTGTGGAGATGAACCGGCGCGGGGCTCTCCGCCAGCAGGCGGTCGAGCGCCGAGATGTGGTCAATGTGGCCGTGGGTCAGAAAATAGAGCCCGACCTCCAGCCCGTTCTTTTTGAGAAAGTCGAGGATCGTCCCGGGTTCGGCCCCCGGATCGACCACCCATGCCGCCTGCGGATCCTGCCACAGCACGACGCAGTTCACCTCGAACGCGCCAACGACGATGATTTCAGATTTCATGCGCAACAGGATACGGCAGAACCGCCGATTCGGCAAGGCCGGCGCGGCGCACGGACAGGGCGCCTCGGTTTGCGCAAGCGGAGGGTTCGGGGTTCAGGGTTCAGTCAATCCGCTGGCCGCCAACGCCTAACGCTGAATGTTGAATGCGTTTGGGTTCTTTCCTGAACCCTGGCTTCCTGAACCCTGTTTCCCAGTTCATATAGGGGGGCAAGTGCAACTCCTTCCCCTACTACGGCGTCACCAGCCGCACGCGGTAGAAGCGGGTTTCGGGCGCCGGGGCGGTGTCGTCGGTGTAGGTCAGCACGCCGTCCGCCTCCGCCGTCCGCAGGCTGGCGCCGTCGCCTCCCGCGCCGTCGGGCGCATCGCCCCACGGTCCGTCGAGCGCCGGGGCGCACTCCACCCGGTAGGTCCTGCCCGCCTTGGCGTTCCAGCGCACCCGCATGACCACCGCCTCGACGCCGTCCGCCGCGACGATCTTGAAGACGTCGGTCGCGCTGTTGGGGTCGGTTCCCGCCGCGACCTCTTGCGCGTCGTCCGCGCCGTCGCCGTCGCTGTCGGCCAGCAATGGATTGGTCAAATGGGCGTGCGCCTCGGCGTAGTCGCTCAGCCCGTCGCCGTCGCTGTCGGCCGCGTACGGATTGGTGCCCAGCCGCTGCTCCTCGCCATCGAGGAGGCTGTCGCCGTCGCTGTCGAGGCTGGTCATCACCTGCACCACCGCCGTGTTGTTGCGTTCCTCGATCTCGCCGACCGCGTTGGTCGGATCGACCGCGATGTAGACCACCTCGAAAGCCGAGGTGAAGACCGTTCCGGCCATCTCCCAGCGGAAGCCGGCATCGTACACCCCGTTCGTCCCGAAACTCATCGCGCCCAGCGTGTCGGTCGCCAGCAGGTCGCCGTCGGACGTCCCGCGCCGGAACGTCACCGCCACACCCGCCGCGGCCGGCACCGCGCCTTCGTTCATGACGGTGGCGCTGACCAGGCGCACGTTTGTGCTCTCGTTCAAGGCGGATGCGCCGTCCACCGAGAGGTCGGGCATGAGCGCCGCCAGCGTCGCGACGTTGTTGGCCCGGTTGCGGTCGTCGGTCTCCAGCCCCGGATCGACCACCGCGCGGAGCACCACGTTGCTGGCCGCCTCGGAAACGGTCCACGCCACCGTCACCACCTCGGACGTGCCACCCTGCACCTGCGCCACGCGCTGCGTCGCACCCAGAAGCGCATTTCCTTCGTAGACGCAGACCGCGAGGTTGGACACCGCGAGGTCGCCGCGGTTCTCGACCGTCACCAGGATATCCACGCTCTCTCCGAACGCCACGGCGTTGGTCGAAAGCGCGATGCCGTACTCCCCGATCGCCGGATCCGGGCCGACCGGATGGTCGAGAATGCAGAGGTCCACCGCGCCGAAGACCGGCACGCCGTCGGCGTCTTCGCCCACCGCCACCTTGGCGTACGCCAGCCGCAGCCGCCCGTCGGCGCCGAACACGCCCGCGAAACCGCGCTCCAGCGCGGGGTCTTCCAACAGCCGCACGCCCTGGCTCCACCGCCCCTGCTCCGGATCGTAGTTGAGGATGTAGGGATCGGGGGCCGCGACGCCCTCGCCGCCCGCATCCTGCCAGACCGCCGCCAACTGACCGTTCAGCCCCGCGACCAGCTTGAAGTCCCGCGCCGCGCTCCCGGCGCCGACTTCGCCGACGAGCGTCTCATCCGCCAGTTCCAGCCCCCGGGCGGACCGGATCGCGCCATCCTGGAACCAGACCACCAGCAGGCTGCCATCGGCCCGGTAGCGCGCGTAGGGCCTCGTGTCCTGCACCGCGTTGGAGGTGAGGCGCATGTACGGTCCCCAGGTGCTCCCGTTGAACGTACAGCCGTAGAGTTCCTGGTCGTCCGGCGTCTCCAGGTCGCCGTCGCCGTCCATCGCGAAGACCAGCGCGGCCTCCGTTCCGTTGTAGGCCAGGTCGCAGTAGGTGATGGTTCCGAGGTTGACGGCGATATAGTCTTCCTCCTCCCAGGCCCCGCCCGTGAAGCGCGAGAACAGGAAGCGGTTGGGCTCCTGCGGCGTCCCCGTCGGATTCTGATTGCGGTTGCGTATCCAGGCGGCGAACGCCGTGCCGTCCGCCGCGGCCGCCAGCATCGGGCTGTGGTCGAGGTATGCGTTGTCGGTCAGGTTGCGGCAGGTCCAGACGCCCGTCGCGGGGTCGCGCTCGCCCGTCGCGATCTCCAGCCCAGCCAGCGCCTCGTCGAGCGGGGCGCCGTTGGTCAGCGCCGCGCGCCCGTTGGCCCAGACAGCCAGCAGCGTGCCGTCGGGCAGCGCCGCCGCCTGCGGCGCGAAGTCGCCCGTGCCGTCGTCCCAGACCGGCGCCGCGGCGGACCACCCCGCGCCCCCGTTGAAAACGCTCGCCAGATCGGTGCGGTTCTCGTCCAGCCGTCCCGCGTTGTCGCGCACGTAGAGCACATGGTTCGTCGCGCCCGCCGCCGCCACCGCCGGCTCGGGATAGGGGTAGCCGTCGACCACCAGTTTCGTCTCCGTCCCGCCGGTCAGGGCGACGACCCGCGCCTCGGGGATGATCGCCAGCGGACGCAGCGCGCCCCGATCGAGATAGTCGCGCGCCAGCGGACGGAACTGCTGGGTATCGAGGGCCGTCAGCTTCAGAGGCAGCACCTCCGGCGCGAGCGCGAAGGGCGCGACAGTGCCCTGGGGATTTGCCTCGTCGATGATCCAATAGGCGCCTGACCAGATGTCGATCGGCGCCGTGGCGAAACCGATGACGATGATCTGAAAGCCCATTTTGCCTTCGACGCCCAGCTTGGTCCAGACCACGGGCGGCGTTCGAAGCGCGAACTTGCCGGCCAGCCCCACATAGCCCTCCAGCGCCAGAACGCCTCCCACGCCGCAGCCGAGCACCCCCCTGATATCGGGAAACGTCGCCGCGACGGTCTTTTCGGCCGTCCACCCCTGTCCGGTGCCGAGGTCGCGAATCCGCCCGCCGATCTGTCCGTCCGCGCCCACATCCAACCGCAGATAGACCGGAGGCGGCGCATAGACGTAGTACGGCGCGGTGGAGTAGCTGCCGTAGAAATTCAGTCCGAAATAACCTTCGTTCACCGCCCATGCACCCGTGTAGGGATTCCAGACCGCACGATCTCGCCCTCGATATCGAAACCGAAGTCCACTCCCGCCGCCTTGCCGAATTTTCCGTCGGGCCGCCGACTCTGCGTGCCGTTCAGTTTGATGTCGTTGTTTACGCCCGCGGCCGCCCTGATCGTCAACGTGCCGTCGCCGTTGAACGCCGCCGCGGCATTCAGCGACGGCGCCACCTCCATCGTCTCGCCGGGCAGCGGACACCCCTGCACGACGCCGCTCCGTCCAGGGAACATCCCGAGGTTGAAGGCCGGCGTGCTGTAGCTCAGGTCGTTGTTCAGGGTAAATGCCTGCGGATAGAAGACCATGTCCGCGAACGGCGGTAGCGGCGCCACGTCGAAGTTCGCCCGGAAGGCGGGCGAGCGCGTGCCGTCGGTGGCGACGGCTACCACCTCCAGCTTGCCGCCCGCGCCGAGGCCGCCGACCTCGATGCTCTTGGAGTAGTTCAGCCCGTTGTTCACGCCGTTGAACTCGATTCGGCTGCCCGTCCTGCCGCCCCACTCCACCTGGGCCGTGAAAACGACTGGCAGGTTGACCCCCGCCAGGAAATAGACATGCCGTCCCGCGCCGCCGTAGGCGCCGTCGCACCAGCGGCTCGACACCCCTGTCACCCGCACGACCGTCGCGGCCCGCGTGTCGACGCGGAAGGCCGCCGAAGGTGGCGAAGTGTGGCTGCCGGCGCGGGCAAGCGGCGTGCAGGCCAGCACGACGACTGCCAAGACCAGAACTGGAAGCTTGCCTCTGCTCATATCGCTTTCTCCTTACACCTTGGGCGTTGCACGCTCATTGCGAAGTGTTCGCACTCCCGTTGTCCGGCGACTTCTTTCCATACTGCACCTCATCCGGCTCGGCAACGCGAGCGGAGGTCTCAGTGGCCGCAGACGCCTCACGCGCCAGTGTTTCGACATCCACTCCCGGCCACAACCCTTGCCGCCACTCCGTGTAATCGAACGGTTCCCGGAGCAGCAGGGCAACAAACCGTTCGGCCTCGACCGTACCCAGTGCGATAATTAGCGAGCGCACGCCAGCCGCGCGAATTTCCGTATCGGTCTTCACATTTCCTCCTCTCTCACAAACTGAACCGGATCCAGAATTTTCAGATCCAAAATGAGCGCGCTCTTGGTCAAGAGTCTGCGATCCGTCGTCAGAAAATGGCGGCAACCGGCTGCGACGGCGCATGCCACGTGGAGAGCATCTGCAGCGCCGAGACCCATATGCGCATATGTCTTGGCCTTCTCAACAACCGCCTCCGACAAGCGCTGATCGACTCTTGCCGCGACTTTCCAAGAACTGATCGTCTCGCGACGGTCCCTGAAGGGATTGGCCCGGTTCTCGAAATCCAGCATAAACGACCACACAAAAGCGATCTCACCCAGCCGCATCAGCTCCTGTATGCGCAACTTCGCCTCGGTCTCCAAGCGTACTCGCA
>CAYVKQ010000119.1:7213-8714 GCA_964451945.1 uncultured Lentisphaerales bacterium | reverse complement strand
CCAGCCCGTCGGGCGGGTTGTTGGTCGTGCTGGTCGGATCGATATCCGGATTGACGTCGCGCCAGACGTTGAAGGTGGTGATCATCACACCGTATTCATCGTTCACCCAGTCGGTGTTGTAGTAGAGGCCGCGCGACAGACCGTCGGTGCCGACGGGCGTCGCCCACCCCTGCGTATAGGTGACCGGGTAGTCGGATCCCTCCCACGGATTCAGCACATGGTAGGGACCCAGATGCTGGACCGGCCACTCGTCAAGATTGTACATGTCAATCCACCACTCGGGCAGACCGTCCCCGTCCGCATCGTCCAGACCGGAGAGCGGCGCGGCCGCGTCGGTTGTCACCGGACCATTCAAGGCATAGCGGCCGTCATTGAGCTTGGCGAAATCCTCGATCCGTTCGCCGTCGTCGTCGAACCGGTAGTAGGCCGCCAGCGGCTGCCCGTACAGGTAGGTTTCGCGCCACAGCGGCAGTTCGTCGATATCGTTGCGGATCTTGGTGTAGTCGCTCCGGTAGGGGCCGACATGGGCCGGAACCGCGCCGTCGGGAGCCGGGGCCACGTACCCCGGCGCCGGATAGAGCTTCTGGTACCAGTCCTCGATCTCGTTCCGCCGCCGGACAATGCTCCACACCCGTACTTCGTCCAGATAGCCGCCGGAGAAGCCCTGCCCGATGAAGGCGCGGCCGTCGCCGATCACGGGGCGGGCGTCGCTGGTCCGCGCGAAATGGAGAACCCCGTCCTGCAGAAGGCTGAACGAGTTGTCCTCCGGCGACCACGTCAGCGCCAGGTGCGTCCAACGGCCCGCCGGCAGCGGGGACGCGCCGACCAGCGTGC
This sequence comes from uncultured Lentisphaerales bacterium, assembly GCA_964451945.1. Lineage (GTDB taxonomy): Bacteria > Verrucomicrobiota > Kiritimatiellia > RFP12 > JAAYNR01 > JAAYNR01. The sequence goes on along the minus strand of CAYVKQ010000119.1, from coordinate 7,880 downwards.
CGTTGGTGTCGGCACGGAGCACGCCGCCCACGTCGACAAGCGGCGACCCGTCGCTCTTGAGGATCGCGCCATAAGGCGAGCCGTTCGTCAACCCGAAACGGATGCCGTTGCCGGTGATCGGCTCATAGGTGTAGATCTCGCCGTCGAGGTCGCCCTGCGGGTTGATCCACGCTTCCACCGTCCAGCCGCCGCCGCCGAAGGCGAAGCGGTTGGTCTCAAAGCGCGTCTCAACGCCATAGGCGTCCACGGACGTGCGCACTTCAAACGCAGGCAGTTCGATCCCCACGTCCGGCATCCCGGGCTTGCCCATGTCCAAACTGCGCCGGGCAGCCATGTTCATCAGCGACGCGTCGGTGCTGAAGACGCTCATCGGGTGGACCGGGCTGGTGGTGTACAGGATCTCCGTCCCGTCGTCGACGCCGTCGTCGTCGGTGTCGGCTTCGCCCGGATGGGTACCGTAGTCGTCCTGCTCCTCGGCATTGGTGATGCCGTCGCCGTCGCTGTCGATGTCGGCGTCCGAGGTGATTCCGCCGAAGGTGTGGGTGCGGGTCGGGTCGGTCCCGGCGCGGTACTCGCTGAAATCGCTCAGTCCATCGCCGTCGGCGTCGCCGCTGCCGTCCGTCGCGGCCAGGTTGCCGAAGAATGCGAGTTCCCACCAATCGGGGAG
>CAYVKQ010000119.1:0-7113 GCA_964451945.1 uncultured Lentisphaerales bacterium | reverse complement strand
CCGTCCAGCACGATGTGCAGTTCGCGGGCCTGAAGATCCCAGACGCCGGCCAGATGGAACCAGCGCCCCGCCGCGATCGGAACCGGGGAAGCGGCGACCTGGCGGTTGCCGTCGCCGTCGCTGAATGCCGCGTAGGGCCGCAGATCGGCCGTGACGCCCAGTTCGTAGTTCACCCCTGCCGCGCCCACCGTGCGGCGGATGACCTGGAAAGCGCCCGTCTGGTTGGTGGAGACCTTTACCCACCCTTCCACGGTCCAACTGTCGCCCAGCGCAAACCGCGGCTGGTTGGGCAACGCCACCGGATCGGCCGCGCCGTCCAACGCCAGCACACGGTCGGTGTACGGGTGCAGGGACAGGGTCAGGTTCGAGAACCCGGCGTACTCGTCCGCGTCGGCAAGGCCGTCGTCGTCGGTGTCCGCCAGGCCCGGATGCGAACCCATCTTCTGGGCATCCAGATTGCTGAAGCCGCCGACGGCCGGCTCAAACGCATCGCCGGCACCCAGGTTGTCGCTGTTGTCCAGCCACGGATTGTTGCCAGAGAGGCACTCGTACAGGTTGTGCAATCCGTCGTCGTCGGGGTCGTCCAGCGGATCCGAAACGGCGTAGGCCGCCTCGAACCAGTCGGGCATGCGGTTCCCGTCGACGTCGCCGGGCAGAGGGTAGTAGGTCGCGTCGTCCGTTCCCGATCCCTGGAACGTGCCGGCATGGCGCCAGTTCAACAGCAGGTCGTCGTTCGCCGTGTAGTCCAGCGCGCGCCCGCCGTCGTCCTCGAACCGGAAGTAGGCGGTGTAGGCGCCGATTCCGCCGCCCATCACCGCGGCGGCCAGATTGAGGCGGCCGCCCGTCGCCACGCGCCCCTCCAGGACGGGCACTTTGTCGGCCGCGCCCAGAATCGCGTCGCGGATACCCATGAAACTGAGTCCCGGCCGGCGCGACAGGACCAGCGCGGCTGCTCCCGCGACATGCGGGCAGGCCATCGACGTGCCGCTGTTGAAACCGTACCCCCCGCCGGGCAGCGTGCTGTAGATGTTCTCGCCGGGCGCGGCCAAGTCGACGCTCGTCACGCCGTAGTTGCTGAACAACGCGAGCTGGTCCAGGTCGGTCGAGGCCGCCACGGAGATGATGTTGTCGAGATCGTACGACGCCGGATAGTTCTGTGACGGACCGTCGTTGTCGTTGGCCTCATTGCCGGCCGCCGCCACAAAGAGGTGGTCGGCAAGCCTGGCCGCCTCGATCGCGTCGTAGAGCGCCTGCGAAAACCCGTAGCCACCCCAACTGTTGTTGCTGATCCGCGCCCCCATGCGCACCGCGTACTCGACTGCGGCGATGGCGTCGACAGTATATCCCGACCCCGAGGCGCCGAGGAACTTCAGCGCCATGATGCGCACGTTCCAGTTCACGCCCGCAACGCCGATGGCGTTGTTGCCGACCGCACCGATGGTGCCGGCCACATGGGTGCCGTGGCCGTTGTCGTCCATCGGCGAGCCCTGTCCATTGAAGAAATCGTACCCATAGACGTCGTCCACGTAACCGTTGCCGTCGTCGTCTACGCCGTTCTCCGGGATTTCGCCGGGGTTCACCCAGAGGTTGTCAACCAAGTCGGGATGGGTCGTATCGACACCCGAGTCGATGACCGCGACCGTGACGTTGCGCGTGCCGACGCCGCGTTCCCACGCCTCCGGCGCGCGGATATCGGCGCCCGGCAGACCGCCGAACTGCCCGGTGTTGCGCATTCCCCAGAGCAGGTCGAAATCGGGATCGTTCGGCACCAGTTCCGAAGCCGTGACCACATAGTCGGGTTCGGCGTAGAGCACCTCTTCGCGGGCCCGGTAGGCTGTCAGCACCTCGGTGATCCGCGCCTCCTCCACTTCGACCTGCTGCAACGGAACGAGGGTGTACGCACGCGCCAGGCGCGCTCCCATCTGCTCGTGAATCTGCTGCACCGCCGTCGCCGAGACGCCGGGCTTGAAGCGCACCAGCAGGCGCCCTTCGCCGCGCGGAAGCTCCAGCGCCTTGGCCACGCTGCCTTGCGCGATCTCCCGCAGCGGCTGCGCCGCCGCAGCGGCAGTGAAGGCGCCGCGCAGTTCGCTATCGGCCGCGCGGTAGCGGGCGAAGACCGTCGCCGGCGTCGCCGCGCCGTAGGCGAACGTCACCTCGTCGATGTTGCCGATAAAGCCGTTCTGCACGCCGCCGACGTCGGCCCCGCCGCCGATCGTCGTCTCGATCCCGACCGCCACCGGACCGGTGACCGGCGGATAGTCGCGCGCCATGTCGACGCGGTTGCTGCCGACCGGCATGCCGTTGACGTAGAGCCGCATGACGCCCGTCACGTCGTCGAAGGTGCCGGCGAGATGCGTCCAGGCGTCCAACGGGATGGCGATGTCGCCGGAGGCATCGGCCTGCGCCGCGCCGCCGATCAGCCGTTCGATCCCGTTCGTCTGCACGTACCGCACGTACGGCATGGCGGCGCCGCCGAGCGCTTGAACGCCCAGTTCATAGTTCAACGCCTCGGCGCCGGCCAGAGCGGCCACGGCGCGCCGGATGACCACATGGCGGCCGTTTACAGCGGCGGGGTTCACCCACGCGCCGAGCGTCCAGCCGGGCATGGCGTATTTGGCCAGCGGCGGCAGCAGGACGCGGCCGGCGCCGTCGAAGGCGGCCGAGCGCATCGCGACCTGCGCCCGCCCCTGGGGCGCCGGCACCGTGACCGTGTTTTGCAGCGGGATGCGCGGGTCGCTCACCGGCCAGCGGTACTCCGGCCACTGGTCCGCGGGAGCGCCCTTGATCTCCAGCAGGTCGTTCAGGCCGTCGCCGTCCGTGTCGGCCACCCGCGGGTCGGTCCCGAACCGCTGATTCTCCACGAGCGTCAGCCCGAAGCCGTCCGCGCGGTCGCCATCGTCGATCCCGTCGCCATAGGTGTCGGCCGCGTTCGGATTGGTGCGCCCCCAGAACTCGTAGAGGTTGACGAGGCCGTCGCCGTCCTCGTCGCCATTGGCGTCGCCGACGCCGTGAAGCGATTCCCACCAGTCCGGCAGCCCGTTGGCGTTGCTGTCGTCGATCCCGGGGAACACCTGTGCGGTGGCGCCGAGCCACAGCGCATGGCCCTCGGCGTCCAACCCGACGCCGTAGTCGGCCGCCGCGATCGCATAGCGCCAGTCGCCGGGATGCGCGAAATCCTCGGCCAGCGGACCGCCGTCGTCGAAGCGGTAGTCGCGGATCACCCGCGCGTCGCTTCCCGCGCTGATCAGCCGGTCGGCGCCTTCGCCGATCTCGAACGGCGTGAGCGCGGTATTCCACACGCGGACGTTGTCCACCAGCGTCCCGGACGCCCAGCCGCCGGCAGCGCCCCCGATCATCAGCGGCCCGAAGTCGGCGACCGGTATGTCGTCCGCCGTGAAGGACGGATGGATGGCCGGCGAGAGGCGGAAGACCGCAAGCGCGTTCACCGCCAGCAGCAGTTCCTGTTCCGTGGCGTTCCAGGCCGCGGCCAGGTGGGTCCACTCGCCGGCGGGGATCTGCGCGGCGGCGGGGGCGGCAAGCCGCACCGTCAGGCCGCGCGCCGTCTGGTAGCGCACAAAGGGAACGCCGCCTTCCAGCCCGAGAGCGAACGCCTCGCCGAGACCGGCCAGCTTGCGGACCAAAACGCCCGATTGCGCCGCGTCCGCCGTCCGCACCCAGGTCTCCACCGTCCAATCCTGCAGCGGGATCGCCGCGTCGGCGGCCACCTGCGGCATCTCGATGCCGCCTGCCGGCACGAGGCCCAGGTCGAGGCTGCGGCCGACGCAATCGAAACTCCCCATGCTGAAGAGCGGGCTGCTCCACGGGCTCCACGGACCTTCGGTCAATTCGCTCTGATCCGACCGCCCGTCATTGTCCGAGTCGGCTTTGCCGGGGTCGCTCCCCCACGCCTGCTCGTCGCCGTTGCTCAGGCCGTCGCCGTCGGAATCCTCCTCGTCGTCCCACACGCCGTCGTCGTCCGAATCACGCCGCAACGGGTGGGTTCCCGCGAGGTATTCGTAGAGGTTGGAGAGGCCGTCGCCATCGGGGTCGGCCTCCGCCGACCAGTCGCCGGGCAGCGCCGGATCGAACGCGGGCCAGTGCAGCCGCTGCCAGGCGTCGGGAATCGAGTCGCCGTTGCGGTCCTCGTCGTAGCCGAAGAGCGGCACAAACCCGGGGAACGTGCCGGTCATGGCGGCGCCGCCCTGCAGCACGCCCGCGTTGGGCCAGTCCTCCAGCCAGTCTTCGGCAACCGTGAAGTCCTCGGCCGTTTCGCCGCCGTCGTCGAAGCGGTAGTAGAGTGCCAGCCCGCCGAACGGCAGTCCCGAGAGAACCGGCGCCAACGCGCCCGCGTCCCCTCCGGCCGCCACCGCCTGGCGGTACGCTTCCACATCCTCGATGGTCGGTGTCACCGCCCAGCCGGGAAGGGTCATGTCGGCGCGCGAGAACATCCCCTGGCGGATGGTATCGGCGGTGCGCGCCCCATCCCAGACCCGGACCTCGTCGATATACCCGGACCACGCTTCGCCGACGCGCGTGAACTGGGGACCGACCCCGTGCGTCATCGCGCCGCCGGAAAGGACGGCGTCGGCCTGGCGCACGCCGTTGACATACAGCAGCAGGAGGCCGGACGCCTCGTCGAAGGTCGCCGCCAGATGGTACCAGACCTCCGGTTCGAGCCCCTGCCCCGCCGCCACACGGGCGATCTTGTCGTTGGCGCCCGTGTGCGTCGTGTCGGTGGCGGGCGTCACGCGGGCGTAGGGGCGGTACCAGCCGCCGACCGCCGCCTCGACGCCCATCCAGAGATTCTGCTGCCCGATGCCGACCTGGCGCCGGATCACGGTGCCCGCGCCCGCGCCGGTGTTCAAACGCACCCAGGCTTCCACGGTGTAGGAGGCCAGCGCCAGCCGCGCCGGGGTGGAACCCAGCGGGACCGCCAGATAGCCGCCGCCGTCCAGCTCCAGCACCCGCTGCGCGCCGGGCGAGGTCGAATCGGCGGGATCGCTCCCCCGCGCGTCCTCGTCGCCGTCGGTCAAGCCGTCGTCGTCGGTGTCGGCCACGTGGGGCAGGGTCCCCTGGGCCAGCTCGAAGCTGTTCACCAGGCCGTCGCCGTCGCGGTCTTCGTTGCCGTCGAGAATGCCGTCGTTGTCCGAGTCGGAGTCCAGCGGATTGGTGTCGCTCCAGTACTCCAGCAGGTTGGTCAGGCCGTCGCCGTCGGGATCGGCGCCGGCGTCGGCAAGGGAGCCGAACCACATCTGCTCCCACCAGTCCGGGATGGCGTTGTCATTGGCGTCGCCGTCGCCCGCCACGGTGGCGAACGCGGCGTCGGTCATGGTCACATCGCGCAACGCATACGCCCAGTCCAGGGTGTGGGTGAAGTCCTCGGCCGTGAGGCCACCGTCGTCGAAGCGGTAGAAGGCCGCCAGCAGTTCCTCTCCCTGCGCCTTGCCGGTGCCCTCGGCAGCCGCGGCGCGGAAGCGGAAGTTGCTCAGGAAGATGGCGCTGTCGTAGATCGCATCCAGGGCATCCGCCACGACCAGCTTGAGCGTGTACTGGCCGGGTGGCAGCGTCTTGCTGGTCACCAGCAGCGGCGTCAGGCCGTCGTACTCCAGCGGCAGCGCCACCGGGAGCTTGCCCTCCTTGGCCGGATCGCCCGGCGACCACGGGTCGTTGTCGATTTCGAAGAAGTTGTTGTTGACCGACAACGGCTGTCCCGTGACATCGAACGAGATGTTGGTGCCGTTGAGGAAGGCGGCAAACGCGTCGTTGAACGAGCCGACGAATTCGGGAAACTCCTCGGACGCGAACAGCAGGTTGAAGGAGACTCCATCAACGGTGTCGTCGATCGCGAAGTCGATCGTCAGCGCCGCTGCATCGTAGGTGGGGGTGCCGACCAGGGTCTCCAGATCGGGGTCGCCCGGCAGGCCGAAGTCCGTCGATGTTCCCGGCGAGAGGTTGCGGGCGGGCGCGTCCTGCACCCGTCCCGATGCGAGGATGATTCCGTTCCCCGGAGTCGGCATGCCGTGGGGCAGCGCGGGGAAGTTGGCGTACGTCCCCCCCGCGTCCGCGGCGCCGCTGAAGGTCACCACCAGATTGGAGACCCCCGGCGGCACGGGCTCGCCCAGGAAGGCGTCCCAGAGCACCGGCGCGCCGGCAGCGGCGGCGACGGTGAACGGGAGCGGCGTGCCCGGCCGGGGAATCGGCAGCGCCTGTGCATAGACCTTGATCTCGTCGATCCACCCCTGGACGCCGCCGCCGATCACGGTGACGCCGCTGCCGGTCGCGCACGCCTCGCCCGAGGCCTGCGCCATGTAGGAGACGCCGTCCACAAAGAGGGCGAGCGTGTCGGCGGCGGGATCCCACACACCCGTCAGGCGCGACCATTCCCCGGCCGGCAGCGGGTTGCCGGCGGCGCCGGCGAAGTAGCGCACGCCCGTCGTCGTGGTGAACTCCAGCACCGGCTCGTTGTTCTGCAACCGCAGGGCGAAGGTCACCCGCCCGCCAGTGGTGGTGCGCGCCAGCAGTGTCCCGGTCTCGGCGGCCGTGGCCGGCTTGACCCGGCACTCGATCGTCCAGGAGGAGAGGTCGAAACGATCGGCAGCCCCCCCGACCACCCCCGGAACGACTGTCTCGCCGCCGTCCAGCACCATGCTCCGCGGGATCAGCGGACTCAGTGAATCGAGCGGACTGGTCACCAGGCGCCCGTTGCAGGCGATGGTCGTGTTGACTTCGTCGCCGTCGCTAAAACCGTCATCATCGGTGTCGGACGCCCACGGATAGGTCCCGAGGCGCTGTTCGTCAGCATTTGAGAGCCCGTCGCCATCCGTATCTTCGTCGCCGTCGAGCGTGCCGTCGCCGTCCGTGTCGGGAGCCAGCGGATTGGTGCCAAGCAACGACTCGTAAGCTGTCGAGAGGCCGTCCCCATCGGGGTCGGCATCCTGGTCAAGGCCGTAGTCCTTGTCGGACCACACGCGCCCGGACGGATCGACGGGCGGAACGATCATGCTGCCGGGGTTGGCATAGAGCCACCAGCGCGCCTCCAGCCGGTCTTGGATGGCCGGATCGTCGCCGCGACGGATCAGGTACTTCTGTCCATCGGCATACAGTTCGAGGTTG
>CAYVKQ010000118.1:402-8783 GCA_964451945.1 uncultured Lentisphaerales bacterium | reverse complement strand
TCGGGAGGGCGTCCTCTTCAGTAACGGCAAAGAGCTGACGGCGCTGGACGTCGTTCTGCCGTTTGCGCGCGTCTCGGGGTCGGGGCGTCTCGACCGGGGTTCGGTCTCGGGCAAGGTCGATCTGACCGCCCTGTCGCGCGACTACCGCAGGATCATACGGGCGTGCCCGCCGATGGTCGGGCAGATTCTGTTTCAACTCACGGCCGCGCGCAACGGCGCCTTCTCGGAGGTGTCGGCCACGGCCGGCATCGCTGACCTCGCGGTCGAAGTGCGGCCGGGCAAACGCGCGGTCGTGCAGCAGGCCGACACCCACCTGGCGTTCCGCATTCCGCTCCAGGGGGGGATGCCGCAGCCCGAGGCGGACGATGTGAGGTGGGTGTGCGCCTTTGAAGGAGGGAGCGTCAGCGGCGCAGTCGCGCGGGTGACGCTCCCCCGCGGCGGCCAGCCGGTTGCGGCCGAGGGTGTCCGTGCCGCGCTCGATCTCGACGTGCGCGCGGTACTGCAGGCGTTTCGCACGCTGCTGCCGCTGCCGGCGGGGGCTGCGGCCGAGGGGCGTCTGCTGCTGAACCTGACGGCCGAGGTCGCCGGCGGCGCGGCCGAGGGGAAGTTCACGGCCGCGGGCCGCGGGCTGGCGCTGCAGACGACCGCCTGGTCGGCGCGCGAGCCCGACGCGCGGGCCGAGGGGGCGCTGTCGTTCGACGGCGCCGGGGGCACGGCCGGCCTCGCCAATCTTTCGCTCACGGCCCGCGCGGCGCGGATCGCCGTGCCGCGGCTGCGGGTGCGCGGGCTCCGCGGCGGCGGGCCGCTGGCGGTCGACGGTGCAGCGGACGTTTCCGCCGACCTGGGGGAGGTCTCCCGCTGGCGCCGCCCGTCGCGCGATGGGGCCGCGCCGCCGCAGATCGACGGCGGCCTCCGCCTGCGGTTGGATGCCGCCGCCGCGCCGGGCGGCACGCGCCTCGCGCTGGACGGCGCGCTGGACGGGTTGTCGTTCGCGCCGGCGCGGGGGCGCGGGCGCCTGCGCGAAAAAAGGGTCGCGCTAAAGGGGGCGGCCGTGTTGGCGGCCGATGCGCGGACACTGGAGCTTGACGCACTGGGGATTGCGACGGAGTGGCTGGATCTCGCCGCCAAAGGGGAAATCGCCGACCTGACCGGCGCGGCAGCGGCGGCGCTGCGCGGCACGGTGGCGGTCGACTACGGCGTGCTCGCGCAACGGCTGGCCGCCAGCGGCATGAATCACGTGGCGCTTTCGGGAAAACCGGGGCCGCGTCCCTTCACGTTCAAAGGCGACCTGGGCGGCGGCCTGGCGCCGCTGCGCTCCTTCGCCGCCGCCGAGGGGACGCTGGGCGTCGGCGGCATCCGCCTGCTGGAGATGGACGTGGCTCCCGCCGACGCCGCGCTCGCGCTGCGCGAGGGGGTGCTGACGCTCTCGTACCAGCCTGCTGCCGGGGCGGGCGCGGTGCGGCTGCGGCCGGTGGTGCAGGTGGCGGTCGATCCGCCGGTGCTGGAAATCGGCGGCGGCGCGCCGATCCTCGACCGCGTGCCGCTGACGCAGGCGTTCACCGACACGCTGCTGGCGATGGTCAACCCGCTGCTGCGGGGCTGCCTCGTGGGCGGCGGGACTATCGACCTGACGGCGGCGGAGACGCTCATCCCGCTCGCGGCCGGCGCGGCCAGCCAGGTGGAGACGACCCTTGCGGTGACGCTGCACGACTGTCCGTTCACCGTTGCGGGGGTGTTGGCCGAGGCGTTCGACCTCGCCGGCATCGAGCGGCGGGAGATCGTCGTCAAACAAACGACAATCCGCGCCGTCTGCCGCGACGGGCGTATCCAGACCGAACCCTTCGAGATGGCTGTAAACGACCACAAGGTGCGTTTCCACGGCTCGGTCGGGTTCGACCAGTCCGTCGCCTACGTGGTCGAGCTGCCGCTGACCGAAAAGCTAGTCGGCCGCGAGGCGTGGCCGTTTCTCAAGGGGCTGACGCTGCGGCTGCCGGTGACCGGGACGCTGACCAACCTGAAGCTCGACAAGGAGGCCGGGCGGAAAGAGGTGAGCCGCATCCTGCGCGAGGCTGCGGCGAGGGCGCTGGGCGCCGCCGCCGCGGAGCGGCTGAACGAGTTGCTGCGCAAGTGACCGGGTCAGTTTGTGACGACCGGCCTCCCGATGGTGTCTTCGTCCGATGCATACGAGTAGGTGAAGGTCTTGTCGTCGGTCACCTGGACCAGGTCGGGCAGGGTCTGCGGGTCGGCGGAGGAGCGCGGCAGGTAGCGGACGGAGCGGGCGGTCCGGGCGCGGTCGCGGTCGTCGCGCGTTTCGACGAGCAGCCCGTGCGCCGTGAACGACTCCTGCAGGGCGCCGCGGCTGCGGGTCCAGCCGGTCATCCGCTTGCGGGCGTCGTACGTGTAGACATCCTTCCACTGGCGGCGGCAGGAGAGCGAGGGGTCGGTGTAGGGGCTCCCGGGCGCACCGTACTCGACTTCAAGGATGCGGTGGTCGGTCTCGTCGTAGACGCGCCGTTCATTGCCGAGGAAATAGAAGGAGAGGATGGCGGGCGCCGACGGGTGCGTGCCATTGTGGGCGAAGGCGCCGATATCGACGCGGCTGGAGGGGAGCGTCGGCTCGGAGGCGCTGGGGAAGCGCGGCTTGTGATAGGCGACGGTGATCTCGGCGGTCTGCCCCGAGGGGCCGAGCGGACGGATCGTCACCTTCTCCGGGTCGCCCTGCAGCAGCGCCCAGCGCCAGGTCAGGTTGGTCGCCACCGGCAGGGCGGCGGCGTTGGCGCCGACGGTCAGCGTGTGCGACCAGGAGAGGCCGCGGAACACCCGGGCGATCAGCGCCGGTGAATCGTACAGTCCGGCCGAGGGGAAGGCGTCGAAGAAATCGACGCCGTGGAGTGGCTGCGCCTCCTTGAGCACGCGCAGCGTCACCAGCGGCGGGACGGTGTTGCTGGTCATGCCGTGGGCCAGTTGCACCATCGCCTCGTCGTTCAGGTTGGAATTCACGAAAACCGGCGGGTGCGCCAGGCCGGTGAAATAGGCTTCGGCGTTGGTCACCGGCCGCTGCGTGGCCCGCAGGATCATCTGCACCGTGGGCGCGAGCAGGCGGCTTTGCACGAGGATCTCCTTGGTTTCGGGGGTGAACGCCGCCAGCGTGGCGGCGACCGCGCGCAGGAAAGGCTGGTCGGTCCCCGACGACCCTTTGGAGACGATGTAGTAGGGGGCGTTGAAGGGGAAGACGTCGCCGTTGGCGGGGACGAAATCGACGTGCGCCGGATAGAAGTAGATGTGGTTGGAGAGGTACTGCTGGAACAGGCCGGCGGCGCGGACCGGGTTGACGATCAGCATGCGCGGCTGGCTGCGCCAGAACGGCCCCTGGGTAAGGGCGGTCGAGGAGTTGCCGATCGTCGGCAGGTTGTAGGCGAACATCGCGGCGCCGTAGTGCGGCTTGGTCGCGGCCCGGATCGGCTCGGCGCCGTAGACGACGCGCGCCAGTCCGGGGAAGTCGGCGGCGTTGAGGCGCGAATGGCCGCTGTCGCGATTGTCGTAGAGGTCGCCGGCGTTGCCCGCGGCGCGCCCCTCGCGCAGCCAGGCGGCGAGAAGCGTCCGGGCGGGACCCTTGTAGGCGTCGACGGCGGTGGCGTCGTTGGTGCGCAGTTCCAGCTTAAAGAAGGTCTTGAAGAGCCCGTTGTCGAAGTCCCAGACCGTGTTGGTGGCGGTGACCGCGGCGGCGCCGCCGGGGACGACCGTCAGGGGGGTGGCGTCGTTCAACCGGCGCGGCGCGTCCTGGGCGGGCGGCTGTCCGGCCTGTTTGAGCACGGCCTCGAACGCGGGGTGGGCGCGGAGCGTGGCGAGGTCGGGGTCGCGGCGGATATGGTCGACGTCGCGGAATCCCAGAGTGACCGCTTCGCGCAACGTCTCCAGCGCGTCGTCGCGCAGTCCCTGCAGGGCGAGCGCGCAGGCGAGGTTGTAGGCGAAGGTCGGGTCGTCGGGCAGCAACGCGCGGCCGGCGCGGCAGGCCTCCTCCATGGCGGCGCTGTCGTTCGCCCGCATGGCGACGACCATGTCGCGCTTGAGCGCCAGAAAGCGGTCCTGCAGCGCGGGGAGTTCGAAGACATCGGTGGCGGCTGCGGCCGCCGCCGCTGCGGCTGACACCGCCGCGGCCAACGCCAGCGGCCGCCAAGCGGAAACAATTGGTTTCATGCGGGGATGATACCCGCTGGACGGTGGGTTGTCGATGCCCGTTTCAGGCGAAGGAGGAATCCTTGCGCGCGAGCGAGATGATTTTCATCACATCGACGGCCTGGTCGACGGTGATCGGATAGGCCCGGTTGAGGCGGATGGCGCCCGCCAGATGCTCCCAGACGAGGGATGTGCCGGCCGGCGCCTGGGGCGCCACCGCGATCTGCTCCTCGATCCACTTCAGGTTGTCGGGCGAGCCGAAGCTTCCCAGCGGCGGCGTGCGGACGCTGGCGCGGCGGCGCGGCAGGCGGTGTTTCGGGTCGAGATACTTGAGCGTGATCGTGTCGCCCTTGGCCGTGAGTTCGCCTTTTTCGCCCGAGACGACGTAGTCGGGAACGGGGATGACGCGTCCACCGCCGATTTCGAGGTCGACGGTGAGTCCCTGCAGGTTGCGCATGATGATGCGCACCGTGTCCTCGGCGTCGCCCATGGCGGCGACCCGCTTGAGGTCGGACCAGATGCGCACGGGCGGCGAGTCGAGGAACTGCAGCGCCTGGTCGATCAGGTGCGGTCCCCAGTTCAGAAGCTGGCCGCCGCCGCAGCGCTTCACCGTCTGCCAGTCGTCGCGCCGGCTGAAACCGCCGCGGGTCAGGCGGATCGTGTGGATCTCGCCGAGGATGCCCGAGGCGATGATCTCGCGGATGTGCACGAAGGCCGGCTCGAAACGGCGGTTGTGGCGGATGAAAAGCTTGTTGCCCGCCTTGATCGAGGCCGCGCGCAGCACCAATGCGTTGTCGTAGTCGAGGCTGATCGGCTTCTCGAGATTCACCCAGCGCCGACTCTTCAACGCCTTCAGCGCATGCTCGACGTGGTCTTCCGAGCGGGTGGCGATGTCCACCAGCTCGACGTCGGTGTCGGCCAGCAGGTCCTCGAAGCGCCGATAGGCGCGGCAGCCCGGATACTTTGCCGTTACCAGATCCCGCCGATCCTTCAACGGATCGCAAACGGCGGTAATCTTGTACAGTTCGGGGTACTTGTCCAGTTCGGGACAGTGCATGCCCCAGCCGGCGCGGCCAAGGCCGACGATGCCGACTCGGATCGGTTCGCGGAAAGACAGACTCATTTCATGTGCCTCAATACACGTATGGATGGATTCACAACTAAATCGATGCGAATTTTCCGTATATTCTAGAGTGCGTTTCTTGATTTGTCTAGGATAAAAATCAACACTTCACCGCGCTCTCCGCGACGCGGGTTTTCTTGGGCGGCCAGGGGAGGACGCCGCAGCGCGCCGCCCAGGCGTCGTAGACGGCGGACAGCGCGCGGACCCGCTCCGGCTCGCGCGCGGCGAGGTCGTGCAGCTCGGTGCGGTCGTCGTCCATGTTGTAGAGCTCCCACGGCTGCCCGTGGATGGCCACCAGTTTCCAGGCGCCGTCGCGGACGGCGCGGTTGCCTTCGTGTTCCCAGCAGAGCGGTTGCGCGCGCGGGACGTCGTCGCCGTGCAGCGCGGCGCGGAGGCTCTCGCCGGGGAGCGGCGGTAGCGGATGGCCGTCGCGTGCAACCGGGTAAGCGGCCCCGGCGAGGTCGAGAAAGGTGGGCAGGAAGTCGATCAGGTGCCGGGGCTGGTGCAGCAGGGCGCCGGCGGGGGTGTGGCCCGGCCAACGGGCGACGCAGGGGGTGGCGATGCCGCCCTCGTGCACCCAGTGCTTGTAGCGGCGGAACGGCGTGTTCGAGGCGTTGGCCCACGGCAGGTCGTAGCTCATGAAGGTCGTCGCCGGCCCGGGCTCCAGCCCGACGCGGTTGCCGACGCGGCAGGTTTCGCCGGGCCGCGCCGTCGCCGCGTAGTGGGCGGGCCAGGCGTGCGCCTCGCCGTCCTCGCGCAGGAATTCGGCGCAGCCGCCGTTGTCGCTGAGGAACATCACCAACGTGTTTTCCTCGACGCCGGTTGCGCGCAGCGTCTCGATCAAACGCCCGATCGCCCGGTCCATCGCCTCGACCTGCGCCGCGTAGACCTCCATGCGCCGCGCCTCCCAGCGTCGCCGTTCGGGCGGGTCGGCGTGGAAATCGCGCGACGCGCCGTCGCGCGGCGAGACGGGCCAGCGCGGGTCGATGATCCCCAGCGCCTTGAGCCGCTCGTAGCGGGCGGCGCGGACGGCGTCCCAGCCGCCGTCGTACCTCCCCTTGCAGCGGGCGATGTCCTCGGGCTTCGCGTGCAGCGGCCAGTGCGGCGCGGTGTAGCAGACGTGCAGCAGGAAGGGGACGGCGTCGGCGACCGCCTCGCGCACCATGCCGCATGCGGCGTCGGTGAGGGCGTCGGTGTAGTAGTAGCCGGGTTCGTCGGCGGTGATGCGGCGGTCCTGGTCCATCAGGGCGTGCGGATTGAAATAATTGCCGCAGCCGGCGAGGGTGCCGTGAAAGCGGTCGAAGCCGCGCGAGCGTGGCGTGGGGTTGCCGGGGGCGCCCGCCGGCACGGCGGGCTCGCGGGTGCGGTCGATCGGCAGGCCGGGCGAAACGTGCCACTTGCCGGCGTAGAGGGTGCGGTAGCCCGCCGGACGGAGCGCTTCGCCGAAGGTCAGGCAGTCGTTGCGCAGGTACCCCTGGTAGGCGGGGCCGACGCCACGATCCTCGATCATGTGCCCCACGCCCGCCTGGTGCGGATGGAGGCCCGTCAGCAGGCTGGCCCGCGTGGGGCAGCAGCGGGCGCAGTTGCACATCTGCGTGAAGCGGACGCCCCCCGCGGCCAGCGCGTCGAGGGCGGGGGTGCGGATTTCGGCGCCGAAGCAGCCGATGTCGGAAAAGCCCATGTCGTCGGCGAGGATGAGGACGATGTTGGGACGGTCGGCGGAAGGTTTCGAGGACATGGTGGTGTTGCGCGTCAAGATTGGGTTCCTGCTGGAGGCGGGATGCCGGACGCAACGGGGCCGGTGCCAACGACGGCGGCGAAGGCGCCGAGCCAGCCGGCGAGAAAGGCCGCCTGTCTTTCGCGCACCGGCACGGTGAAGTGGACGTGGTCGCAGAAGAGGTCGGGGCCGAGGTTGGCGGTGAAGGTGAAGAGGTCGGCCATAGGCACGCCGGCCTCGGCCATGATGCGGTCGGCGGCGGCGTTGTAGGCGCCGCAGTCGGCGGCGAAGCGGTGGAAGGCCGCGTTGCGCGCGTTGTGGATGCTTTCGTCGCAGGGCGTGGTGCGGATCCACACCAGGCGGAGCGGCATCGTCGCCGCGACGCGGACCAGTTCGCGCAGATTCGCCTCGTACCGGTCGAGCGGCACCTGGAGCGCGCGTGTGGCGGGGTCGCGCTTGATGTCGTGCAGGCCGCAGTTGACGGCGAGGATGTCGGCGTGGAAGCCACCCGCACCCGCCGCCGCCTTGACGAAGGCGAGGACGCGGTCGGAGTCGCCGCCGTTGGCGCCCATGGGGACGTCGAGGTTGAGCCGCGCTTCCTCTTCGCCCTCCTTGCGGGCGTAGTCCATGATGCCGGCCAGCGCCTGCTGCAGGAACGGGCCGTAGTGGATCGAGATGCTGTCGCCGATGACGTACACTTTCATGGCGTTACAAGACCTTTCGGATGCGCGCCATCGCCTCTTCGACGCTGGGGCGGTTGTTGAAGGCGCTGATGCGGATGTACCCCTCGCCGCAACGGCCGAAGCCCGAGCCGGGGGTGGTGACGACCTGCGCGCGGTCGAGCAGGCGGTCGAAGAATTTCCACGAAGCCTTCTTGCCCGTCCGGACCCACACGTAGGGTCCGTTGACGCCGCCGGTGAGCGTGTAGCCCAGGCCGGCCAGCGTTTCGCGGATGAGGGCGGCGTTGCCGAGGTAGAAGTCGGTCAGCGCCCGGGTCTGCGCCTTGCCCTCGTCGGAGTAGACCGCCTCGGCGGCGCGCTGGACCGGGTAGGAGACGCCATTGAACTTGGTGGTGTGCCGGCGGTTCCACAGCGGGTGGAGCGGCGCCGCCTCGCCCGTCCTGGTGTAGCCGCAGACCTCCTTGGGAACCACGGTGAAGGCGCAGCGGGTGCCGGTGAAGCCAGCGGTCTTGGAGAAACTGCGGAACTCGATGGCGCACGCGCGCGCGCCGGGAATCTCGTAGATGCTGTGCGGAATTGCCGGGTCGCGGATGAACGCCTCGTAGGCGGCGTCGAAGAGGATGAGGGCCTTGTGTTCGTGCGCGTAGTCCACGAACTGCTTGAGCTGCTCGCGCGTGGCGGTGGC
>CAYVKQ010000118.1:0-392 GCA_964451945.1 uncultured Lentisphaerales bacterium | reverse complement strand
GGTCGACCGGCTCGGATGGGAGGTCGGGGACGAAGCCGTTCTCCTCGGTGCAGGGGAGGTAGACCAGCCCCCTGTAGCGCCCCTTGACTGCCCTGCCGGTGCGGCCGGCCATGACATTGGTGTCGACGTAGACCGGGTAGACGGGGTCGGGGATGGCGATGCGGATTTTCGGACCAAAGAGCTCCTGGATGTTGGCGGTGTCGCACTTGGCGCCGTCGCTGACGAACACCTCGTCGGCCTCGATCTCGGCCCCGCGCGCCCGGAAATCGTGAGCGGCGATGGCCTCGCGCAGGAAGTCGTAGCCCTGCTCCGGGCCGTACCCGCGGAACCCGGCCGCGCTGCCCATCTCGTCCACCGCCCTGTGGAAGGCCTCGATGCAGGCCGGCGGCAGC
>CAYVKQ010000117.1:6282-8836 GCA_964451945.1 uncultured Lentisphaerales bacterium | reverse complement strand
GCGGGTCGGTTTCTCGACTGCGTTCCCCAGGTATTCAATCTCCTTCTCCATCAGGAAACCGGCGACGCGCGTCTTCATGTACTTGCAGACGACGGCCGTCGAGGCATGGGCGCGGTGGGCCGAGCCGAAGGCGTCGTTGCAGTAGACGTCGCCGTAGGAGGCCAGTTTCCGGGCCAGCGCCTGCTGCTTCTCCTTGAGCGCGGCCTTCTTCGCCTTGTACTCCTCCTCGGTCATCTCGTCGCTCTTCTTGACCTTCCCCTCTTCCTCCTTGTAGAAGCGGGTATTTTCGAGCATCACGACGCCGCCCGGCCGCAGCGCGGCGACTTCGGCGTCGGCGCCGGCGCAATCGGGGGCGAACACCACTTCCCGCCCCAGCAGCCTGGCCAGATGGACCGCCACCGGCTGCAGCGAGAAGTCGGCCTCCTTGCCCTTGGGGCGGCCCAGATGGCTCATCAGCACCAGGCTGCCGCCCCGGTCCAGGACATAGCGGATCGACGGCAGTGCGCCGGTGATCCGGGTGTCGTCGGTGATCTTGCCGTCTTTGATCGGAACGTTGAAATCGACCCGCATCAACACCCGCTTCCCCTTCAGATCGACATCGCGCAACGTTTTCTTATTCATGAATGACTCCCCCAGCCTGTTAACTCCTGAACAAAACAGGGCGGGTATCCGTTCGCAGGACCCGCCCCGTCGGTAACATCTTCACGCGGATGAACCGCGAAGCGGATGCCTACGCGCAGCAGCCGCACTTGCCCTTGCCCTTGCCGCTGTCCTTCTCCGCCATGTAGCGGACCAGGTCGACGACGCGGTTGCTGTAGCCCCACTCGTTGTCGTACCAGCTCACGACCTTGAAGAAGCGCTTCTCGCCCTTCAGGTTGTTCTGCCGCGTCGCCAGCGAGTCGTAGACCGAGGAGCGGGCGTCGTGGATGAAGTCGGACGAAACCAGCTCTTCGTCGGTGACGCCGAGCAGTCCCTTGAGCGCTCCTTCTTTCGCGGCGGCCTTGAGCGCGGCGTCGATCTCCTCGATCGAGGTGTCCTTGGCGCTGCGGAAGGTCAGATCGACGACCGAGACGTCGGGCGTCGGGACGCGGAAGCTCATGCCGGTCATCTTCCCCTTGGTGGCGGGGAGGACCTCGCCCACCGCCTTGGCGGCGCCCGTGGTCGAGGGGATGATGTTGCACGCCGCCGCGCGGCCGCCGCGCCAATCCTTCTTGGAGGGGCCGTCGACCGTCTTCTGGGTGGCGGTGTAGCTGTGGATGGTCGTCATCAGCCCGGTCTCGATGCCGACGGTGTCGAGCAACACCTTGACGACCGGGGCGAGGCAGTTGGTGGTGCAGGAGGCGTTGGAGACGATCGCGTGCTTGGCGGAATCGTACTCGTGCTGGTTCACGCCCATGACGATCGTCTTGACGTCGCCCTTTCCGGGGGCCGAAATGATCACCTTTTTGGCGCCGGCGGCCAGGTGGCCCTTCGCCTTCTCGCTGTCGGTGAAGAGTCCGGTAGACTCGATCACGTACTCGACGCCCAGCTTGCCCCAGGGGAGGTCGGCGGGCGACTTCTGCGCCATGACGCACTGGATCTCGTGTCCGTTGACCACGAGAATGTCGGTGGCCTCCTTGTCGGCGGCGCTCTTCTTGGTCTCGACGGCGTGCTTGAACTTGCCGTGGACGGTGTCGTACTTCATCTGGTAGGCGAAGTAGTCGGCGTCCGTCGAAATATCGACCACCGCCACCACGTCGAGCTGGCCGCACCCCTTGCCGAGCAGCCCCTGGTCGCAAAGCGCCTGAAACACCATACGGCCGATCCGGCCGAACCCGTTGATACCGACTTTGATTGCCATGCCTTTATTCTCCGTTTTTCCACCCGCCGGGCGGACCATCCTTCATAAAATCCCCTCGGGCCGGTTGCCCGGAGGCGGAAAGCCGCACGTTTGGCAGTGGCAGATGACGATAGTAAAAGAGGGACGCGCCGTCAAGGCTCTTCTGCGACATCCCGAAACTGCGAGAGTTGGCGGCGGCCCTGTCGCATCGCCATGCGCCCGGCCTTGCGCAGACGGCTCGCGGAGACGCTCGCCCCCCTGGCCGGCCATCACCCGCCGCTTGGTATTTCGAAATGGAGGGCGAGCGTCCCCGCGAGCCGCAGGAGCAAGGAGATGCGCATGAAAGGGCGACATCGGCCACGCCAACTCCCGCAGAACAGGAGCGACATCCGAACGCGGTCGAGGCCCTTGCAGACTCTCCCGCACACCAATTGCGTACCGCCCCGCAGATTCGCTGTGGTATACTGTCGCGCCAATGACACGAGTGAACCAGGAAGCGAACGGAATGCGGAAGGAGGAACGCAAACCGGCGTGGATCCGCGTGCGGTTGGGTCCAGACAGCGGCGTCGCGGCGACCCGGGAGCGCCTGCGGACATACGGTCTGCACACGGTCTGCGAAGCGGCGGCCTGCCCCAATGCGGGAACCTGCTGGGCCTGCGGCCGCGCGACGGTGCTGATTCTGGGCGACCGCTGCACGCGCGGCTGCCGTTTCTGCAATGTGGACAAGCGCCCCGT
>CAYVKQ010000117.1:0-6272 GCA_964451945.1 uncultured Lentisphaerales bacterium | reverse complement strand
CCCCGGCGAGCCGGCCCGCGTGGCCGAGGCGGTGCGCGACAGCGGCCTGCGCGAGGTGGTCGTCACTTCGGTCACGCGCGACGACCTGCCCGACGGCGGCGCGTCCCTGTGGGCCGAAACGGTGCGGCGCATCCGTGAACGGGCGCCCGGAGTCCTGCTGGAAGTGCTGGTTCCCGATTTCCAGGGCGACGCGGCCGCGCTCGACACCGTCCTGGCGACCCGTCCCGATGTCTTCGGCCACAACATCGAGACCGTGCCGCGCCTCTATGCCGCCGTCCGGCCGCAGGCCGCCTATCCGCGCTCGCTGGCGGTGCTGGCGCGCGCCGCCGCCGCCGGCCTGATCGTCAAAACGAGCCTGATGCTCGGCATGGGGGAAACGGAGGAGGAGTGCGCCGCGGTGCTGGCCGACGCGCGGCGGGCGGGTGCCGCGATCTTCTTTGCCGGACAATACCTGCGGCCCAGTCCGCGCCATCTCCCCATCGTGCGCTATGTGCCCCCCGAGGCGTTCGACCGCCTGCGCCGGACGGCCCTTGAGGCCGGGTTCGCCTTCGCGGCGTGCGCGCCGCTGATCCGCAGTTCGTACCACGAAGAGGGGCAGTCGGCCCTCGTGCGGCGCATGCTGCAGGAGCGCCGCGCGCCGGAAGCCGGGAGGGCCGGCGGATGACCGAACGGGTGCTGATGATCGTTGCCGAGCCCTTCGTCCCGTGGCAGGGCGCCTCCCTGCGGGCGCGGCACACCGCGAGCGCGCTGGCCGGCCTGGGCTACCCGGTCGACCTGCTGGTGCTGCCGGGCGGCGATCTGCCGGAGCTGCCGGGCGTGCGGATCGTGCGCGCGCCGCGGATTCCGCTTGTCGGCACGGCGCGCGCCAACGGCGTGTCGGCGCGGGGGATCTACCGGTGGCTGCTGCTGCTGCGGGCGGCTACGCTGGCACTCGGCACCCGCTACCGCTTTGTCCACGGAGTGGACGGCGCCTGGCTGGCGGCGTGGGCGGCGGCGCGGCTGTGCGGCGCCGAGTTGATTTACGAGTGCAGCGAGGCTGCGGATGACCAACGGGGGGCTTACGGCGAAGGGTTCGCGCTGCGGCGGGCCGCCGCGGTCATCACCGCCGATCCGGCGGTCGTGGCGCACATGCGGAGGCTCGGGCACGAGAGCCGCGCCTGCCTGATCAACGACATTCCCGGAACCTGGCAGGAGGGCGGGGACGGTGAAGCACAGCGCGCCGAGACACGCACGCGGCTGGCGCTGGCCGACGAAACGACCGTGGTGACCTACGTGGGGTCCTTCCGCAAATTCCAAGGAGTAGATCTCATCTTCAATGCCCTTCCCGCGCTGTTGCGGGAGGCGCCCGGCACCCGTTTGCTGATGGTGGGCGGCGTCCCGAGGGACATCGCGCAGGCGCAAACCCTGCTGCAACAGGCGGGCGTGGCCGGCGCCGTCACGTTCCTCGGGCAGGTCCCGACCGCCGAACTGGTCGGCGTGCTGGCCGCCTCCGACATCCTCGTCGCGCCGCGGCGCAGCGGCACGCACGCGCCGATGAAGGTTCTCGACTACCTTCTCGCCGGACGGGCCGTGGTGGCGACCGACAGCGCCGCCAACCGGAGTGTCCTGACTCCGGCGTGCGCAGTGCTGGCGCCGCCCTCCCCGGAAGCCTTTGCCCGGGCCATTGCCGCGCTGGCGCGGCGTCCCGACCGGCGGACGGCGCTGGGTGAGGCGGGCCGGGCGCGGGTGCTGGCCGATTTCTCCTTCGACGCCTTCCAGGATGGCTTGCGCCGCTGCTACGCGTACGTGGAACTGAAACAGTGAGCAGGGATCGGTTAATCGTGACGAGGATGATTTGATGAACGACCTTCCCCGGGTGCATGTGCTGGCGTGCGGTGTGCTGGCGGCCGATCTGCGGGCGCTGGCGCCAAGGATTTCCGCGCGCCTGACCTTCGATTTCCTTCCCGGCAAACTGCATACGGTGCCGCACGACCTGCACCGCCGGCTGCAGGAGCGGATCGATGCGGTGAGCGCGGCCGGGGAGGCCGACGTGATCGCCGTCGGCTACGGGCTCTGCGGCCGCGGCACCGTCGGCCTGCGTGCCCGCGGCATCCCCCTGCGGATTCCCAAGACCCACGACTGCATCGCCCTGTTCCTGGGGTCCGACGCCGCCTACCAGGAGCAGTTCGCCCGGTGCCCCGGCACCTACTACGTCTCTGCCGGGTGGGTGCAGGAGGGAATGGGCAGCGGCAGCGCCGCCGTACCCGATTCGGATCTGCGCGAGGGCGCCTGCGGCACGGGAAGCGAAAACGAGGCGGGGCGCGACGCCCGCCTCGACGAGCGCTACGGCACCGAGAACGCTGGCGCGATCCGGCATTTTCTGGACAGTTGGAAGCGCAATTACTCGCGCGCGGCATTCATCGACACCGGCATCGGAAACGCCCACCACGCGCGTCTGGCGCAGAACATGGCGCAGGAGAATGGCTGGGCCTACGAGGCGCTGGCCGGATCGCACGACGTGCTCGCGGCCGTCCTCGCGCCTGTTCCCGACCCGCGGGTCTGCGACGTGCCGCCCGGCTATGCGACCGCCTTCGACGCCGTGGCGCGCACCCTCGTCGCCCGGCCTCCTGCCGACGCGTACCGCCCCCCGGCCGCGGCGCGCGCCGGACGTCCGCGCCCCTCCGGCGGCGGGCACCGCACCGGCTACGGTCTCGGCATCGACGCCGGCGGCACCTATACCGATGCGGCGATCTTCGACTGGGAAACGCGGCGCGTGGCCGCCAAGGCCAAGGCGCCGACCACCCACTGGGACTATGCGCTCGGCATCGGCGGCGCGCTCGACCGCCTGCCGCCCGGGCTGCTGCGGCAGGTCGGCGAAGTGGCGGTGTCGACGACGCTGGCGACCAACGCCATCGTCGAGGGACGTGGCCAGCGGGTCGGGCTGCTGCTGATGCCGCCCGCCGGCGACAACGGACTCGACCGGATTACCCACCGCCCGCTGCGGGTGATCCCCGGCCGCCTGGCGATCGACGGCGCCGAGCTGGTTCCCGTCGACGTCGAGGCGGCGGTGCGGGCGGCGCGTGGGCTGGTGGCGGACGACCACGTGCGCGCCTTCGCCGTGACGGGCTACGCCAGCCCGGTCAACCCCGCCCACGAGCTGGCGGTGATGGAGGCGGTGCGCCGCGCGACCGCTCTGCCGGTGACCTGCGGCCACGAGGTGTCGGCGCTGCTCGATTACCGCATCCGCGCCGAGACGGCGGCGCTGAACGCGCGGATCATCCCCTGCCTGGAGGCTTTTCTGGAACGGCTGCACGCGAGCCTGGACGAACGCGGCATCCGCGGGCCGGTGATGATCGTCCGCAGCGATGGCTCGCTCATGAATGTCGCGCGGGCGGTCGAGCGGCCGGTGGAGACGCTGCTCTCCGGTCCGGCCGCCAGCGTCGCCGGCGCCCGCTTCCTATGCGACGCGCCGGAAGCGCTGGTGCTCGACATCGGCGGCACGACGAGCGACACGGCCGTGCTGCACGGAGGCGCGGTCCGCACCGATCCCGACGGCGCGCGGGTGGGACACTGGCAGACGCACGTGCGGGCGCTGGCGGTGCGGACGGTCGGTCTGGGCGGCGACAGCGAGGTGCGCCGCGACGCGCACGGCTGGCATGTCGGGCCGCGGCGGGTCTGGCCCGTCTGCCGCCTCGACGAGGCGGCCGGCGCCGCGGGCGCCGACGCCTGCCTGCGCTGGGTGCGGGAACATCCCGACGACGAGCCGGCTTCCCAGGCGATCTGCGCCCGCATGCCCGGCAGTGCGATTCCCGACGATCTTGGCGAACGCGGTCGCACAATCCTGCGGCTGCTGGAAACCGAGCCGATGACGGTCGGGCGACTGGTCCGCGAAACCGCCTGCCTGCGCGCCGGTTTTCTGGACCTGGAGACGCTGGTCGAGCGCCAGTTGGTGCGGCTGTTCGGCTTCACGCCGACGGATGCCCTCCACATCCTGGGGCAGGTGTCGTTGTGGAACGCCGACTACTCCCGGCGCATGGCCGAGGTGCTGGGCGCGGGCGAGCGCGCCGACGCCGGGACGGTCGCCCGCCGCGTGCTCGACATGGCGGAAACCCGCCTGGCGCACACGCTGTTGCTGACGCGGCTGGCCGAGCAGTGCGGAAGCAAGGGGATCGACCACGACCACGGCGCGGTGGCCGTGGCCTTGCTTGACCGCGGCCTGGGCCGCGTGCGCGACGGCCTGGGCGTCGCGTTCGACCTGGGCGTGCCGGTCATCGGCATCGGCGCGCCGGCCGCGTTCCTGCTGCCCGGCGCCTGCGCGCGCCTGCACGCCGAGGTGATCCTCCCCCGCGACGGCGACGTCGCCAACGCCGTCGGCGCGATCACGAGCCAGGTCAAGGTCGAGCAACGGGTCACAATCGTGCCCGACGAACTGGGCCGGTTCCACGTCGGCGGCCTTGCCGGCGCGCCCGTCTTCGCGGAGATGCCCGAGGCGCAGCGCTACGCCGAGGCGGTCGTCGGCGACCTGGTGCGGCGCCAGGCCGAAGAGGCGGGGGCCATCGACCCGGAGGTGTCGATCGTCAGCGACGACCGCATCAGCGAGGCGGCCGACGGCGTGGAGGTCTTTGTCGCCCGCACCCTCTGCGCCACGGCGACGGGGCGGGGGCGGTAGCCGGAGAACCCAAACGGACGACACGGAGGTCGTCCCTTGAGCCTTGATCAAAACCGGTTTCGGCGAATCTGGAGGGCCGGGTCCTGTCCCGACCGCGGCCGGGGAGAGGCGACGCAGGATGGCCGCGGTCGACAAAGCACCAGGGTCAGCGCCCGGGACTGCACTCCGGCCCGGATCACCGGAGGCCCGCTCCCGGAAGGTCGTTGATGTCCCAGTGCATGTGGTCCAGCACCGCCTTCATGTCCCTGATGGTGGGCTGGCCAAAGCCATACCGCGGATCGTAGCCGTGGACGGCGAACGCAATCGAGACGCCGAGGGAGAGTCCGAGGAGGCGGTGCGGACGGCTGAACGTGCCCCCGCACAGATGGATAAATGGCTTGCCCAGTTCCCGTTTCAGAACCATTGTCGTGCGGAAGGCTTCGGCGAGTTCGTCCGCGGTGTCGGCAGTGGTCACGATCTTCACCACGTCGGCCCCGCGCGAACCGGTCTCGCGCAGATGCTCCAGCACCTGTTCGGTCGTCATTGGGCATTGCGTATGGGAAGAGATGACCACGTCGGCGCCCTTCGCGTGAATCTGCTCGATCAGGCGTTTCTGCTTGTCGATGGCCCGTGGATCGCGCGTGATCTCCAGCGGCGAGGGGTCGTACAGATCCCCCATCACATCGATCATCGCGGCGCCGGCCTCCGCCGCGGCCAGCAGCACTTCCTGGCGCGGCTCGTCGTCGGCGCCGTCGTTCCGGTTCTTGCGGTAGGCATAGAACATGAACGGGAGGTTCACCGCTTCGATGACCGTCTGCAGCGAGGCGCGGTTCCGGAACTCCGGCTGCAGGTCCGCGAGGTCGACGGTGATGCCGCGCGCGCCGTCGGCTTCCGCGTTGCGGGCGTTGGCAATCAGTTCCTGCGGCGTGCGGCCCCCCATGATCCCGGCGATCACCGGCCGGTTGTCTCGGAAGAAGGACATTCTCATGTGCGCTTGCTCCTTTGCGGTTTGTCGAAACTACTGCCGGCCGCCCCCGTCCCCGGCGCCGCGGCGGATGCCGGCCGGCAGGGCCGAGAGCCCGATCTTTTCGTGGCGGTCGGCGAAATACTTCAGCTCCCACTCGGTGCCGAAGAGGATCACCGTGCGGCCGGAGGCGTCCTGCGCCAGACGGCTGCCGGTCGGCAGGTCCTCCTGGCGCAGCGCCCCGCGCGTGTCGTCCGCGATCCAGCGAATCAGTTTCCAGGGCATCGGCTCCAGGCGCGAGGCGGCGCCGTACTCGCTCTCGAGGCGGTACTGCAGCACGTCGAACTGCAGCGACCCGACGGCGCCGAGAAGCGGCACGTTCTGCACGGCGTCCGGCAGGGTGAAGGCCTGCACCGCTCCCTCCTGCAGCAGGTGCTCCAGACCGGCACGGAACCGTTTGTAGGCCGACGTGCTGGGGTTGTGCAGCAGGGCGAAGCACTCGGGCGCGAACTGCGGCAGCGGGTCGAAGCGCAGCCCGGGATCCTCGGCCAGGGTGTCGCCGATGCCGAATTCGCTGTGCGCGACGAGGCCGATCACGTCTCCGGCGTAGGCTTCGTCCACCGTGGCCCGCTCCCGCCCGAAGACACGGTGCGAGCTGGCGAGGCGGATCGCCTTGCCGGT